>JAIEOS010000138.1 GCA_019750295.1 Bdellovibrionales bacterium
GGGTGATTGCACCGAGAGCCGTGCCCCGTCCCGCGGTCGCTAGCGCGCCCGTATTGCAGTGAGTGAGAATGAGGTCTCCCGGTTGAATCTTTTCCGCGGCCACTTTCGCCATTTCTTGGCAAAGCTGAACATCCTCGGCGAAGATGGCGCAAGCTTCGTCGTAGGCCACCGAGATCTTTGTGCCCTGTTGAGTTTTTTCGATCATTCGATCAATGGCATACATCAAGTTGACGGCCGTGGGACGCGCGTCTCTTAAACTTTGAGCCGTCTTTAAAAACTCCTGGGCCGTGGGATTTTTTCTTTTGGACCAAACACCTAAAGCCAAGGCCGCGGCGACACCAATCAAGGGGGCCCCACGCACTTTCAACTGTTGAATCACATCAATCATTTGTTGAGGAGACTCAATGAGTAGCCATTTTTCTTCGCAAGGTAAAACTTGTTGATCGATCACTCGTAAATCGAGATCATCCAATTTCAACGCAATGGAATCCAACTTCATAACAATCTCTCTCCCATTTGTTTTCGCATTTCTCTTAGGGCCTCTACCTCATCCTTCGGAAGGCGTGTCAGTTGACCCATCGTTTGAGCTTTATATAAAATTTCTGCCGAATGCTCCACTCGCTCCATGCCACTATAGGCTTCCATCAGGCTTTCGCCCCAAGTGAGAGCTCCGTGACGACTCAGAATCATGGCCCGGCACTGAGGTAAAAAGGGATGGAGATTTGTTCCCATGCTAATTCCACCCGGTCGTGCGTAGGGAACCATTGGAATTTTTCCAGCAGCTAATATGACTTCTGATAAACACTCCGAGGGAAGCTCCTCGAGTTCAGGAAACGCCACACTCCACGCGATGGCCGTGGGAGGATGAGCGTGAACAATGGCGCGGGCCTGTTCGCACTTTCGGTAGACTTCCAAATGCATTTGCCGTTCGCCGGAAGGCTTCCCTTCAATCACGTTATTGGCGAGATCAATCACCGCAATGTCTTCCGGCTTAATAAAAGCTTTTGGCATTCCCGACGGAGTAATAAGGATATAGCTATCGTTAATACGATAGCTCACATTGCCATCCGCCGCGGCCAGCATGTTTTTCTTGTGGAGAAGCTGACAGTATTTAACGATCGCTTTTTTAATGACTAAGATGTCGGATTTCATGTTGTCCTTGGGTGATGTTTTTATCCCTGAGGTATTCAATGACCTTCTGGTAATTGGTCATTTTATATCGAGTCCACTCCGGCGCAATCAACTCGTCCCAGCGAGAGGCTAGAGCAATAAGACGATGAACATAGATGTCGGGAGAAAGATGCGCCAAAAACGCGGCGACGAGTTCGCAGTACGGCTCAAATTCAATCGGAGTAAACTCTTCGGCGAAGAACATTTTTTCAAGAGGAGTGTTCTTAAGGACGTGAAGATTATGGAGCTTCACATTATTGACCTTAAGCTCGTTACACATCTTCGCTGCGTGAATCACGTCGGCCACGGTTTCTCCAGGCCAACCGAACATCAAATGCAATCCCAATGTGACATCGGGACAATGCTGGCGAATGCGCTCCACACCCTTAATGGTTTGTTCCGCCGTATGCCCCCGCTTCATCCATTCCAACTGTTTATCATCAAAACTTTGGGCGCCAATCTCTACACTCAAGAAAGTCTTTTGACTGGTTTCGTGCCAAAGATTTAAGAGCGCTGGGGATAAACAGTCAGGGCGAGTTCCAACGACAATTCCGACCATTTCGTCAAAACTCAAAGCAATCTCAAAAGCATCTTTAATTTTTTGCAGTTGATTAAATGTGGTGGTGTACGCTTGAAAATAAACGAGGAACTTTTTGGAATTAAATCGCTCGGCGACTTTTTCGCGATGTTCGACAATTTGTTTTCTTAAAGTTTCTTTTTGGTTCTGGGGATAGGCGAAGGATCCGTATTCGTCGCAAAAGATACACGTCTCCATCCCTTTAAGACCGCGACGATTGGGACAATCGTCGGCAAGAGCCACGGGCACTTTAAAAACCTTTTCCCCAAAGGTCGATTTGTAAAATTGGGAAATCGGGTTATAAGGGAGCTGTTCATTGCCAAAAAGCATGGAATTTATTAACCGATGATGTTAACCATGGGCAACAAAAACCATGATTTTAGACGTAACTACAGACTATAAGCGTATTACCACGGGCGATAATAGCCCCAGCCTCGCCCTACCGCCCACGTGGGAGCCCATGCACGCGCTGGAAGGGGCTTTAACAGAGACTCTTTACATCTATAAGCCCACCGTCGAAAAGACCTTCCAATTTGTGGAAAATCCCGTTTTTATCTCCGTGGGCCTGGGGCTTGGCTACAACGAGATTCTGATTGCTTGTGAAAGCCTTAAACAACAAAAACCTGTCGGTGAAATTTTATCTTACGAGGCTGTGAGCTTTCTTACAGAAAATTTTGCAAATTGGCTCATCCAAAAAGAGTCCGTCTTGTCTGATATTTATCAAGAGATTCTCACAAGCTTCGCGAAAATCTATGGCCTCGACGAATCCCATATTAAATCTCATCTTCTAAATCTTTGGAATTCAGGAAAACTTAAAATTCTTGGACGCCTGGAGGAAAGTGAAACCCGTGCGGCCCATGGAATTCTCTTCGATGCGTTTAGTAAAAAGACCTCACCGGAACTTTGGGACGAAAACTTTTTAGATCATTTTTTTAAAGAGGCCACACAACCAGTATGTTTTATATCGACCTACGCGTGCAGCGGAGTCCTCAAGCGCGCTCTTCGCAAGAACAATTTCACCTTAAATATCATTAAAGGCTACGCCAAAAAGAAAGAATCCACTTTCGCCGAACGATAGGTAACAGTTCCCTTTTTGTTGCGATCTGCGCAGCAAAAAGGGAACTGTTACCTTAATTTAAGTTAAGAGCTTTCGTTGTGTAGCTCAGACACGTTTTGATATGGGCCTTAAGCTTATCTTGAATATCTGCTTTTTCTGACGCCGTGTAATTGGCGTAATCTGTCTTTGTCGGAATTTTAGCATCGCTGGTCACGTTGGGTTTCCCACCAATGCTATCAAAAGTCCATTGC
The DNA here is from genome assembly GCA_019750295.1 of Bdellovibrionales bacterium. NCBI lineage: Bacteria > Pseudomonadati > Bdellovibrionota > Bdellovibrionia > Bdellovibrionales > Bdellovibrionales bacterium. The sequence goes on from JAIEOS010000138.1 coordinate 3,056, forward strand.
CAGGCCATCACAGTTTCGTCGGCGGTATCATACACTCGCGCGATCGCCAGAAAATAGGGATTGGCCGATTCACCCATGAAATTTGAAACCTGGTAAATCCCATAGCCCGGCTTGATCAGAGGAGCGTTGGAGTAGTTCGCAGGGAGTATAACCATCAGCGCATCATAGCCTTGAGCTTTCGCATCTTTGATCAACTGACTAACGGCTGCGGGATCAGACCCCCGCGAAGGACTCGAAATCGCGCCCACTTTTTTAAACTGACCGTTTTTCTTGAGAGTCTCCACCACGGTCGCTTCGACCAGAGCATCAATCTTGAGATCTTTCGCGTCGATTTGTTGCTCATCATTATCGAAGGTGGTGGTTCCTACTTTTACAAATTGAAACTGCGGTCCCTGCAAAGACACCACCGCCAGCTTGTTGATCTTCGCCCGATCATCTCCGCTAATTGCGCCTCTCATGCCCATCGAGGAGCAACCACTGATGAAGAATGTGAATATTAAATAAAGAGCGAATTTTTTTAAAAGCATTTGTTGACCTTTTCTTATTGGAGAGTGAATTCAATTTTTAATGGAGCGTGGTCAGAGCTTTCGATCTGATCTAAAAGAAGGCTATCCACCAACTTCACTCCCCTAACGAAGATATGATCCAAGGTTTGCTTAAATATTCCAATGGGATTTTCGAGCGGGACGCGCTCCATTTGGATCTCTTGCATGCGTTTAAAGAGATGGGCGCGCCGATCGTTATTCCAAGTATTAAAGTCTCCCGCAAAAATCAATGGACCCACATGTTGACGCAACTCAATCATCACCGCATCGATCTGCGATTTGAATGAAGCATTGCTGAGGTCGAAATTTAAACCGTGAAGGTTCGCCACCATAAGAACTTCGCCGTTCTGTAAGCCGTACTTTGCAATCATCGACATCTTCGGTGTATTCGTCACTGGCTCTGTCTTTGGACTTTTCAGAGCAAAAGCTTCTACCGCCTGATGTTTAGAAACTGTAGCTACTCCCGTCCACTGGCCGGCATCAGCAAAACTTTTAGCAAAGCTCCATTGATAATCCAACGTCGCATCGATCAGTGATTTTTGAGAAGCATCTAAGAGAAACTCTTGCAACAGCACAAAGTCGTTCTCCGTAATGAGCTTCGCCAAATCTTCGAGTGCTCCGTACTGTTTATTCTTATAAATGTTCCATGTGACGAGAGAGTAGGTTTTTTCCACCTGGATCAGTTCTGTTTTACCTTGTCCGTATTGATCCATGAGCCCCTCGTTCATCCGCAGCGACGACGTAAAAATCATCGCACATATCGGTGCTGCCGCCCAAAAATTTCTCATAGTTAAGACCCCCATCTTATGGAAAAAGGTATAGCGAAAGACGATTAAAAATCCTAGCGAATCTCAGAGGACGAGCCATAATGCGGCACGCTACAAGCTGGGACTTGTTTATTTGAGTTTGAGAGAGAGGGTTAAGGCAAATTCAGCGACAGTTTCCCCGTTGGCTTCCGCTCGCGCCGGGATAGTTGTATTGACTCTATCTCCGGACTGAATGGCCTCTTCCACAGCCTGAGTGATGATTTCTCCCGCCTCGCAAATGAAATAGGTGTCATGTTCCGAGCGCTTAATAAAATCGGCCTTAAAATCTTTAAACACGAGCTGTACGTTTTTTTGGGACTTTTTAATCTGGTGGAAGGCGAGGTAGCCGACACACGTGTCTGCGCCGATGGCCAACGCCCCAAAGTACATACTGCCTAAATGGTTTTTAACGATCTTGCGAAAAGGAATTTCCACTTCGCAGGTCGTGTCAGTGAGTCGAACCACGCGCGGAGATGTCAAAAACAGTAACGGAATTTTAAGTAAGCCAAAGGCTCGCATTTGAAGGGTGTGAAATGCGTTTTCGGGGATGTAATCTTTGACATTAATCATATGAGGTCTATTCTAAAGAACAACACAGGAATTGGAAGCATTTCTTTTTTTAAGAGGGCCCTCAATGAACGAATTAAATCCCATCTCTACCCCACTTACAAAAATGTTTAACATGAAGTATCCCATCATCGGCGCACCCATGTTTTTAGTGAGCGATCAAAATATGGTGGTCGCGGTGGGAAATGCCGGCGGCTTGGGGGCCGTTCCCGCTCTCAATTATCGACCCATCGAAAAGTATCGCGAAGCTTTACAAGAAATTAAAAAAAGAACTCAAGGGCCCTTCGGAATCAATATTATCGTACAAAAGTCCAACAAGTATCAGGATCAGCATATTGATATCGCCCTCGAAGAAGGTGTACCGCTGATTATTACCTCTCTCGGGAGCCCCAAATTAGTGATTGAACGGGCTCAAGGTACATCTACAAAAGTGTTTTGCGATGTGGTCGGCCTTAAGCACGCCAAAAAGGTGGCGGACATCGGTGCCCACGGGCTTATCGCCGTGGGTAGCGGCGCGGGTGGACACGGGGGAGACACCTCCCTTTTTGCACTGATTCCTTATCTCAAAAAACACATTGATCTGCCCCTGGTCGCCGCCGGGAGTATCTCCGACGGAAAAGGTCTTTTGGCAGCACTCGCTTTAGGAGCTGATGGCGTGTACATGGGCACACGCATGATTGCCTCCCAAGAAGCCAAAGTCTCTAGTGATTATAAAAAGGCGATCGTTCATGCGGGCACTGATGACATCGTCAACACCGATCGTGTCGACGGCTTCCCCGGAAACTTTATTCGCACACCCTTGCTGGAAAAAGTCTTAAAACCCAACTTTATTGACAATGTCCTTAGCCAAAATGCGCGGGTGAAACGGATGATCTCCCTTTTGCGCGCCGGAAAAGTGCTCTTTGGAACCGATAAAAACAAACTCTCCTACAACAATGTATTTTCCGCAGGGCATGGTGCAGGCAATATTGATTCCGTACTGACGATTGAAGAGATCATTCAAAACACAGTCCGAGAGTACCATCAGCTTAAGAGTAAATTGCCTTAAAAGCTTTTATCAAAGATGGACTTCATCTGTACCTTGAGAACGGACCAGTCACTCTTAGCCTGGTCCTTATCGCCCGCATGAAACATATCTACACGCCCATCCTCTCGCGAGTAACGAAAAGTCACGAGCTCTACAGACGGGTGACTTCCGTAAGCCGCGACCATCGCATCAATATTCTTCTGTTTGTCGTCGATAAAAAGAATAGCCTTGTATCTCTTCGGTGCTTTGCAAAGATAAGTTTTAAGAATCATTCCCTTGTGCTGTCCCGAAGAGAGAATAATATTTTTTCCCACGCTGATCAGGCGTGGATCGCTCAATTTAAATGTGACCTTATCTTGTTCAGAGAGGCACGACTTTTTAAGATTCTGAGGATCGTAAGGAAGGCCATAAGTTATTTTGTGATCGTGATTCCCGTTCCAAACAGGAAGATCATGACGTTGGATTTCCCTCTCGGTCACATCTCTAAAATCGGGACCACGGCTGGTCAAAAGTATTTGCTTAATTTTAGAGTTCTTTAGAGAGTGCAGAATCACTGGAGCATCGGGTTGTGTCAGGCGCATCGCACCCAGATTGTAAAGAAGCCCCTGAACTTGAAGCAACCCACTAAAATTGTCAGAAACTCGATCGCCATTTTTTTCATCAGTCAGGATGGAACTTTGCCAATCGAACCATTGATCGCTACCTATGTCTGTTTGCATAGCCAACAAAGTATTATCTAAATCATAAACAATGAGAATTTCTTTAGAGTCATAACGCTCTACTAGCTCCTGAACCTTTAGAGGAACATCTCGTAAATCCGATGTGGTATATTGGTCGAGTGCAACCGCCCAAGACGTCATCATAAAAAAGGCAATAAACACAAAGTACTTCATAAGATCTCCCTTTAATTTTGATACTTGTAAGAAAATTATCGGGGCATGTCCCGTCAGGAGTCGATCAGCATTAGGTTGGTTGTCGGTTAAGAATTACAACATGACGTATATGGTCATTGGCCGCTAACGGTGACAAAATCAGAAATGAAAATAACATCAGGGCTACAACTTTACATCGTGAGGTTTTGCCTTGGGCACACTATTTCATAAAATCGCAATTTTGTTTCGAATGATCTTTGGCCAATGGAACTGGCAGCCGCCTCAATGGCTTAAATTTGTATCTCATAAATTTCGAAACTCAGCGATCGGAAAAAAATGGGATCAACTGGTGGCTCGCGCCCAGCAAAATCCTCGGAAAACCAAAAAAATGACTCTTATGGCTGGGCTCACCTCGGTGGCGATCATCGCGTTGGGAATTGGGATCCAAGCGTATTTGGATTCCCTGCCCAAGCCGGACTATGTGGAGATTTCGGTATCCCCTCCTCTTGCGACCACACCCGATACGAAAACGGTTTATCCCGTCACTCTTACTTTTTCGAAATCTGCGGCAAGACTCGAATTGATACATCGCGATGTTTCTTCAATGGTAAAAATGTCTCCCGAGGTGTCGGGCTCTTGGAATTGGACGGATGACAAAACGCTAACCTTCACCCCGAATGCCGAAGCTTTTAAAACGGATTGGCTCAGTGGCACGGAGTACTCCGTCACTCTAAATTCGAAGATGTTCCCAGACCATGTGAAGTTTGAATCCTATAAAAAAACCTTTACCACTCCTGCGATCACGCTCTCGATGTACTCAGGCCGATATTACATCGATCCCCTTCAGCCAAAGAACAAAAAGGTCGTCGCGACGGTCTACGCCAGTCAGCCTATCAATACCGAAGAGTTTAAAAAAAGTATATCGATCACCTACCAATCGGCAGATAAGTCTCTTCTCGGGGGACAAGGGAAGTCACTGACTCCTCAAGTGACTTTTAATGCATATCTGACAGAAGCCTATATAGAGACCGAAAATATTTCGATCCCCGAGGTCGACTCGGTCGTTGAAATTTCGATTGATAAAGGAATTCCGTCAATGAGAGGTGGAAAACCCAGCGCCGCAGTAGCACAAACCAAAGTGGATGTTCCGGGTAAATATTCGGCGTTTCAGATCAGAGATGTTAAAATTATTTTTGCTCGAAATGAAAAATTTGAACCCGAGCAGGTTTTTGTTTTTGATACAAAAACCGAAGTTAAATCCGAGGATCTTCAAAAGGCGCTCAAAGTTTACTTACTTCCCGCTGATCATACTCCTCCAGGCTCAAAAAAAGTTGTTAAAAACTACAACTGGAGCTCCGCAAGCGAAGTCTCACCGGCTTTAAGAAAAGATCTCAAAGAAGTTGACCTGCAACTTCTACCGACCGAGGAAACTTACACGGCTCTTCATAGCTTTAAACTCAACGTTCCGATCAAACGCAGTCTACTGATCGAGATCACAAAGGGAGTCAAAGGACTCGGTGATTACGAGCTCGGAAAGACCTACACGGAAGTGATTCGCGTTCCCGACTACACCCCTGAGCTCATGTTTATGAGCGAAGGCTCCATCTTAAGTCTTTCGGGAGATCGCAAAATTCCCCTCCTCGCAAGAAACATCGAGAAAACTAAATTTAATATCGGTCGTGTTCTCCCTCATCAAGTGAACTTTATGATCTCTAAAATCTTCTACAGCGACGATTTTAAAAAGCCCTACACCCAAGATGTGGATAATATGATCATGGAGAACTTCGAGGAGGAGCAAAATCTCCCGATGAAATCCAAGACCGAAACGATTTATTTTTCTCTCGACTTGAAACCCTATATCAAAAACTCGAAGGGATTTTTTATCATTCGCGCTTCGGGAGTGAGTTCGAACCTCCCCGAGGCCCCGGAAGAATTTGAAAGCGAAGGGGACGGTGAATACGCCAGCGAAGAGGCTGGGACCTACTCCCCTCGTTCTTTGGAAGATCGTCGACTCATTATGGTGACCGATCTTGGACTTATCGCCAAGCAGAACACCGCGGGATCCACTTTAGTTTTTGTTCAAAACTTAAGATCCGGCTTGCCCGTCGAGGGAGCCACCGTTGAGATTATTGGGAACAATGGGCAGGCCTTTATTTCTCAGACGACCGACGCCAATGGACGCGTTACATTTCCAAAACTCGATAATTACAGGAACGAGAAAAAGCCCCTCGCTATCGTCGCTAAAAAAAGCGACGACGTGTCTTACCTCCCCTACCGCATGGGAGATCGCCAGCTTTCTTTTTCACGCTTTGATGTGGGGGGAGAAATCGAAAATGCGGATTCGGATCAACTGGCTTCTATGCTTTTCTCCGATCGAGGACTGTATCGTCCTGGAGATAAAGTCAATATTGGGATAATTCTTCGACCGAAGGTCAAATCCGATGCGATCACAAAACTCCCGTTGATGCTTGTGGTGACGGATCCGAGAGGTCACGTTTTTAAACGCGAAAAAATCCCGGTAAAGACTTTTAGTCTGCAGGATTTTAGTTTTAAAACTCACGATAACAGCCCAACCGGCGATTACGTCGTGTCCTTGGTCCTGATCAAAAAAGAAAAAGGCAACGAGCGTGAAGTGATCGTGGGCTCCACAACAATAAAGGTGGAGGAGTTTGTTCCTGATAAATTAAAAATCACAACTCAACTTATTCCTTATAAAACCAAGGGGTGGATCCCATTAGATAAAGTTGATGCCAAAGTCTATTTGAAAAACCTTTTTGGTTCCGCCGCCGAAAGTCGAAAGATTAAAGCCGAATACACCCTCACTCCGGTAAGCCCTTACATCGCCAAATTCAAAGATTACACTTTTATTAATCCCAACAGCAAAGACGCTCAATCTGTGAACGAATCTTTGACCGAAAAATTGACGGATCAAAAAGGCGAAACAGATTACCAGATCGATCTCAAAAAATTTCAAGGCTATTACCTTCTTCGCTTCAAAGCGGAAGGGTTCGAGGCCGAAGGGGGCCGCTCGGTGGACTCTATGATTTCGACCACCGTGAGCCAGCTCGATCACCTTGTGGGCTTTAAAGCCGATGGATCTTTGTCATTTATCAATAAGGACACCGAGAGAAATGTAAAACTCATTTCCCTCAATTCCGATCAGGACCCTAGCGAGAGCTCGGTGAAACTGGCTCTGACCGAAATCAAATACGTTTCGTCGTTGATGAAACAATCGGATGGAACTTTTAAATATCAATCGATTAAAAAAGAAAAAGAAATCGATACAAAAGATCTAAAAATTTCGAAGGCCGGGGCGTCGATAAAACTTCCGACCGATAAGGCCGGCCACTACGTTTATATCGTAAAAAACGATAAGGGAGATGAAATCAATCGGATCGATTTTAATGTGATCGGCGAGGCCAACCTCTCTCGATCCCTGGATCGAAATGCCGAGCTCCAAATCGTTCTCAATAAAGAGGATTATCAAAATGGCGAAGAGATCGAACTCCAGATCATCGCGCCTTACAGTGGCTCAGGCCTCATCACCATCGAACGAGATACAGTATATGCTCAAAAATGGTTTAAAACATCCTCGAATTCAACGGTTGAAAAGATCCGTATTCCCGAAGGTCTATCTGGAAATGCCTATGTGAATGTGACTTTCTTGCGCGACATTAATTCCAAAGAAATTTACATGAGTCCTTTAAGCTTCGGAGTCCAACCCTTTACGGTGAGCTTAGACCAACAAAAAACTCAAATTACCCTTAAGTCTCCGGAAAAAGTTCACCCTGGAGAAAAACTCTCGATCCAATATTCCGCGAGCCAACCCACCTCTCTCATCCTTTATGGGGTCGACGAAGGGATCTTGCAGGTTGCAAGATACAAACTCCCCAATCCTCTCTTGCACTTCTTCCGAAAGCGGGCCCTTCAAGTGGAGACGTATCAGTTGCTCGATCTTCTCCTGCCCGAGTTTTCTCTCCTTAAAGAAATGTCATCGACCGGAGGAGACGGCATGGAGGGTTCAGCGGGAGATAATTTAAATCCGTTTAAAGCTAAGGGACTGGCCCCGGTGGTATTTTGGTCGGGAGTTCTCAATGCCGACACCAACACTAAAACCTATACTTACGATGTTCCTGATTATTTTAATGGAAGCCTACGAATAATGGCCGTGGCGAGTTCCACCTCAGGAGTGGGATCCACCGAAAGCGCGTCGTTCTCCCGAGGGGACTTTATCATTACGCCCACCACCCCGGTCTTCATTGCTCCATCTGACGAAATCCATGTGGGCGTCAATGTTTCTAACCAAATCGAAAATTCAAAGAGCTCCACCGAGGTCAATTTGAGTGTGAATACCTCCGAGCAGCTCGAAGTGCTTGGAGAAAAAACGAAGAAACTCAACATTCCTCAAGGTCGAGAAGTGGGATCTTCATTTGTTCTCAAAGCCGGAGACCGTCTCGGAGTGGCCGACCTGCAGTTTTCGGCGACCAATGGAAAAGAATCCGCCACGTTTAAACATCAAGTGAGTTTAAGACCGGCAACGCCGCTCATCACAACCGTGGAGACCGGCATTGCGGGGAAATGGCCTCTGGATTTAAATCTCTCCCGCAAAATGTTTAAAGAGAAAGCCAGCAATACGCTGGCGATTTCTCCTACGCCGCTCGCGATCAGCTCGGGACTGATTCACTTTTTAAATGATTTTCCCCATGGCTGCACGGAGCAGATTGTTTCTCAAACAATTCCCAGCCTAGCATTGATGGGGCAAAAAGATCTTCCGTCTCATCTCAAAAAAGCGAAGGAAGCTCACGAGAATCTGATATCGGTCCTTAGGACACGGCAGACGCCTCAGGGAGGATTCTCATTGTATGGAAATAGCAATTCCGATTCCCACCCCGCGTCTCTTTACGTCATCCACTATCTTTTGGAAGCGCGCGAGCGAGGCCTGGATACGCCAGAAGACATGTCCGTGGCCATGACTTCTTATTTGCAATCTTCAGAATTAAGAAAGGTGGCAAGTCTTTCTCTGGCCCGCACTTTTGCGCAAGCTCTCTACCTTCAGGCACGTTCGGGGTTAGTTCCAACGAATGATTTAAACTTCCTCATGGAAGCCCTTCAGAAGTCCTTCAAGGATCAATGGAGGACCGACGCCATTGCGATCTATATCGCAGGCACCTATCAGCTCCTCCAGCAGGAGGACAAGGGCTGGACTCTTTTAAAAGATCTTAAAATGAATGAAACAAAGGTCGTCGACTTCTCCTCTTACTATGATTCAATATCACGCGACGCTCTTTTAATTAATATGGTGTCTCGTCATTTCCCGGGCCGACTCAAGGACGTATTAAATAACGAAGCTCTTCAAGCATTTGTAAAACCAATCTTGAATCGTCAGTTAAATACCGTGCAGGCGGCCCAAGTGATTCTTGCCTTCTCGAGTTTAAACACTTTAGCGGAAAAGAAAGGTTTCCCGGGCTCAATCCAAGCCCAACAGATCGTTTCTGGACAAGCCTCACCCATCGCACTTCCTAATAAACTTGTGAGTGAAGTGAGCGTAGGTCTTGATGCCGAAAAAGTAACGATCAGTGGAGATGAGTCCATGCTTCCGGTGTTTTACTCGATGACTCAAAAAGGCTTTGATCAAACTCTTCCTAATCAAGAAATCAAAAAGAAGATCGAAGTGTCGAGAGTCTTTGAAGATCACAAAGGAAAAGCTGTTTCCACTGTAAAAATGGGGGATGAAGTGACGGTCAAACTTCGACTTCGAGGGGTCGATAAAACATATATTCCCTATATCGTCATCGTGGACTTGTTCCCCGCAGGATTTGAACTTTTAAGAGACGAAGTGGTCTCCAATGCGGAGTCGCTCGAAAAGCGAGAGGATCGGTTATTAGTGTACACCTCCGCCTCGGAAACATTGCAGGAGATCACTTATAAATTAAAGGCCACTCATAAAGGAAAATTCTCTGTGCCTCCTGTTTTCGCCGAGTCCATGTATGACCGTTCAGTTCAATACATCGGCGTGGCTCAAAAGATCACGGTGGACTAGCAGATCTCCAATAATATCCATTTCAGCCTCCCCACCCAGACGTGAGGGGGCTTCTCCATTGACAGTCTCTCTCCCAACTGGCGAGCTAGAGATATCAACCCAAAAAAGGAGACTCACATGTCAAGGATGGCAGTACTTCTCGTATTCTCACTTTTAGCGTCAATTTCCTTCGCTCAGGAATCCAAGAGGGACGTCGAGCTCAAAGCCACGCAACTGCGCTTTGAATTCGCGAGCCAAGATGGCGACCTCCTTTATCAGTGCACTCACGAATTTATTGATTCGCTTCTCGACTACTCTGTCACTTGTTTTCGAGAGGAAGCTCCGGATTACAAGTGGAATTTTATCGTTCATCCACGACTTTTTGTCCACGAGCGCCCTCAGCCCCCTCACTTAAGCTACGAATTACTTTTCTGGGTGACCGATCGCCAATTGACCGGGGGTCATCTGGGACAATTTTTGGGAACGACCCTTTGGCTCCATTTGCAGGACGCAACGCCATTGATGGGTTTTGAAATCGGTCAAGACGTTCAAAACACCTTTGTTTTGAGAATGCACGTCAGATTATAAATCCCCATTTGAATTTGCATCCCCAATTGCGCTAGAATTGGGGCATGAAACGCTACGGGATCGTCTTTCTTATTGTACTGGTCACCGCCCTCATCGCGTCGCCTTTTCTCAAATTAAAAGTTCTTAACGGGGTTTCCTTTTCTCGCGAAGTCTATGACAAAAACGAAGTCTTACTCCGCCTGACTCTCTCTGGGGATGAGAAGTATCGAATATTTACTCGCCTCGAGGACATTCATCCTCAATTTGTGAAATCGGTGCTGCTGTTAGAGGATCAATACTTTTACTATCATTTTGGAATCAACCCTGTAGCTCTGGTCCGAGCTTTACTTTCTATCAACGAAGATACGGGACGTTCCGGAGCTTCGACCATCACGATGCAGTTGGCACGAATTCGTTTCGGGCTAAAAACACGAACATTGAAAGGAAAGCTCTTCCAGATGGTGCGCGCCCTTCAACTGGAATTGACCCACTCCAAAAAGGAAATTCTCGAAGCCTACTTAAATCTTGTTCCCTATGGAGGACCCATCGAAGGAGTTGGTGCGGCCAGCCGTATTTACTTTCATCGATCCCCTAAGGATCTCAGCCTTTCGGAATCTTTGCTTCTCGCGGTGATCCCGCAAAGCCCAAGTCGTCGCAGTCTCGTTCAAGGGGGTGAAACGCTAAACCCTTCCCTCCTTTCGGCCCGAGAACGTTTACTTCGACGTTGGATGGAGCAACATCCCGGTGATCGCGAACATCTCGTCAATCTGCAGCTGCCATTGGTCTCTCAGAAACTTAAAAGTTTACCGTTTCTTGCTCCGCACTTTTCGGAATACGCGTTACGTATGTCGACCTCCGTCAAAATAAAAACAACTTTGGATCTTCCACAACAAAAGATCCTCGAGGACAAAGTCAAAAGTTACGTGGAACGGCAAAGTCACTTCGGAATTCAAAATGCAACGGCTCTCATCGTCAATCACGAAGACATGTCCGTAGTGGCCGCCGTTGGCTCGAAAGACTTCCACGATGAATCGATCCAGGGGCAGGTCAACGGTTTACTCGCTCGCCGCTCTCCCGGCTCGGCCCTTAAACCCTTTGTTTATGCTTTGGCCTTTCAGCAGGGCCTAGGACACCCCAAAACTCTACTAAAGGACACACCGACAGAGTTTGCTCTCTACGATCCCGAGAACTTCGATAAAAAGTTTTTAGGGCCGATTTCCACGCAAGAGGCTCTCATTCATAGCCGAAATATTCCTGCACTTACACTTTCCAATCAATTGCGCCGTCCCGACTTTTATGAGTTTCTTAAATCTTCAGACATGCATCTCCCTCGCGATGCCGATTACTATGGGTTGAGCCTGGTTCTCGGGGGAACCGAAATCTCCCCTTGGGAACTGGCGCAATTTTATGCCATGCTCGCCAATAAAGGACGTTGGCAACCTCTCAAAATTTTTGAAACTCAAAAATTAGAATCGAGACAACAACTCACGCCCGAAGCATCGATAGTGACCTTATACATGTTGACTCATACACCTCCACTTCACACGGGATACCACAAGAAGTGGACCACTTCGGTTTATCCCGTCGCCTGGAAGACAGGAACTTCTCATTCATTTAGGGACGCTTGGACGGTGGGGGTGGTCGGTCCCTATGTCGTTGTGACCTGGGTCGGAAACTTCGACAACGCTCCCAATCCTCAGTTGATTGGCCGAGACATGGCGGCACCTCTGTTTTTCCAAATCATCGATTCTCTACCTGATCAACATCTTAAGAATCCAAACTGGCTCCAAGTGGCGGGCACCGAGCTCAAAAAAATTAATGTCTGCAAACTCTCGGGCCATCTTCCAGGTAAATATTGTCCCCACCAGGAATTGACGTGGTATCACCCGGGAGTCTCCCCCATAAAAACTTGTGATATTCACCGCCCGGTTCTTATTAGCAAAAGAACTGGCAAAAGAACATGCGGAGAACTCTCTGGAGAAACAGCGATCGAGATTTACGAGTTTTGGCCTTCTGATCTCAAGAATCTTTTTGCCAAGGCCGGAATTCGCCGCCAGGAACCTCCTGAATTTGAGGCTCAGTGTGATCTCTTCGCGGAGGACTCCAAAGGACAGGCTCCGCAAATCACATCGCCCGGGCGGAATATTTCTTATCTTAAAAGCTTATCTTCCGCGAGCGAGAATAATTTAATGAGTTTACAAGCTGTCGCTGATGGCGATGCCAAAGAACTCTATTGGTTCGTCGACAAAAACTTTATAGGAAAAACCAAAACGGATCAGACGCTGCAGTACTCACCCACCGTGGGCGAGCATTTGATCAGTGTCGTCGATGATCGTGGCCGAGCCGACCACCGCACCATTCAAATTGAAGCGGTTCAATAGAACTCTATATTTTTTTTAATTTCCCATCCTTTTATCGATAACATTTGAGAACTGTGAGATTTTCGCCCCGGGTTGTTATTCAGAGGGGTTTTTGTGGGTTATGGGGTTTTGTTCGCGACTTTAGTATCTATTTCTAATTTTGTTTTCGCTAACGATCATTGCACCTCGCAAACACAACGGCCCGAGCCGATCATCCGCCAAAGTGAATCTTCGTTTGGCCAAGAGATCGAAGATATTTCTGCACTTTTCGAGCGCTATGTTGTCTCTGGTCAACGTCTTGAATACCGGGGATTTATGGAGAGCGGAAAGTTCTTAGTTCCTCACATGGCAAGCAACGAGACCGCAAAGCCCGTAAAAGAGATTGTCGAATGGCCGCTTCATCTTCCCCAAGCGATTGCCATTCATCTCGAAAAAGCTTTCGAAAAGGGCTATGCGAATTTTCCAATCATGGCGGACATGGGCCATGGACATTTTTATATTCCCAGCGAAGATTACAAAGCTCTTAGAAATCGACCTTACAAGGAGGTGATCCACGCGGTCTTGCATCACCCTCGCCTTCGCATTTTGTATCACACCGCCGAGCATCTCGCCTACGTGAGTGATCAACAGACAATCGTCCCGCGCTACGAATTCCTCCGAGCTCACCGAAACATCGTGGGTTCGATCGACGCTCCGGAAGATATTCAAATCGTGAGTGAGCCCTCTATCAATAATACCGTAGGAGGCCTCCCTGGCTGGTCAGGATTTGGCTCATTCTATCTTCACGTCAGCGGGCGAGGATGTTTTCCCTTTAATTATAAAGGCCGCCCGTTAAAATTAGATCTTGGGTTTATGGGCCCAAGCTATGTGCCCTCAGAGTCTGATCACTGCACCGATGGGAACTCGACCCTTTGCCGGTAATTCCTTACTTCGCGCTAAAGGCGAACTGGTAACTGGCGCTCACTTTTGAACCTTCAGGAGCTTTTGGAAATTGCCAAAACGGCATTTTTCCAAGGACACAATCTACGAAAGTCTTGTCCTTAATCTCTGAACTCGAATCTGCCGTAAACTTCGAGGCTTTGCCCTTATCATCCAATTCGAAATTGACTTGAAGCTTTCCTGCAAGTCCCGGGACCCGTACCACCGCATTCTTGTAGCAAACCTGAACCTCGTATTGATGAGGCACTATGGCTTGATGAATCTCCTCATTCGAAATTGCCAGAGCTGAGATCGAAACAAACAACCCAAAAAATATCAAACTGGATTTCATTGTGAACTCCTTAAAATACCATTTTGAACCACCCACGTCGAATTTCCAAATATATTTTAATTTAGTAGTAACTTTTAAAGGTGAGCTCCGTAATCCCATATATGAAATATATATTCCTCATATTAATGCTTGTTTTCTCTCAGCTATCGAGATTTCATCGCGGGAGACTGGCTCCGGCTACGAACTCGACTCCAGGTGATTTCTGATGATGCCGATTTCCCGGATCGAAAGTCGGTCAGAAAAGGTGATCCCGCACGAGCTGATACTTCCGAATGGCAAAATCGGCTCGAAATTTTTTTTCCCGGGATATAATAATGATTATTGGGGCGAACTCAATCTTGGACTAGCAAAGGATCTTGACGAGCAACAAGGCCTCTACGCGGACCTCCAAGTTAAAATTAAGTTATTCAACTTTCGCGTACCTTACGCCCAAATCTTGATCGAGCCCAACCTCTACGCCGGACTCGGTGGGGGCGATTCCTCTCACAATGAGTATCTGTATGGCCCCTCCGTGTCCAAGGGTGGAATCACAAATTACACCTATGGGGCATGGTTCGCCTTCCCTGAAGAGGCCGATCGATTTTACCCCATCATTCAGATTCGCCGCTTTGAAACGACCAGTGACTTTGCTTCCAGAGAGTTTGCTCAAGGTCGAGGCGAAGGTTGGTTGTTTTCATTCATTGCATCGGTGCAAGTTTTTTAAAAAGAAAACCAGTCTATATTAAAACAGACAAGTTTTTCTTCGGGAGATTTTTGAATTCGCTTTAAAAACTTTGCAATCAAGGCCACAAGCTCCTCCCTCAAAGCCTCCTTGTCTTTTTCAGACATAGACATCGGCGACGAGTAGAAGAGATCGTCATCGTGGGGCTGCTGTATCTTCTCCAGCGCTTTGAGACGCCAATTTCGTCGATGATTATTAATTAAAGGAGAATTTGAATCGAGATAAGTTGTTCTCGGTCCGACACTAATTTTACCGTCTTTTTCCACGCAGAGTCCGTTATCGACAAGAAATGTGATCACCTTATTGACGAGAGCTCGGTTCAGTCCAAAATAATCGGCCATCTCTTCGGGAGTATTATGGGTTGGTAATGCAGATAGCATTCTCAAGCCGCTGTAATACCAGTTCGAATAAAATATCGCTTTATTTTCGTCGGAGATTTCGTTGTGTTCGATGATCCGAGATTTAATATTTTTACCCTCAGCCAGTAGTTTTTTTTCTTCTTTAAGGTAAAAATCCCTGAGATCGTGAGTTCCGGCACGATCTTTATGAATCATGTTCACGAAGTACCGTGTTTCAAGATCACTCAATCCCAGAAAT
This sequence comes from Bdellovibrionales bacterium, assembly GCA_019750295.1. Classification (NCBI taxonomy): domain Bacteria; kingdom Pseudomonadati; phylum Bdellovibrionota; class Bdellovibrionia; order Bdellovibrionales; species Bdellovibrionales bacterium. The sequence goes on from JAIEOS010000138.1 coordinate 18,407, forward strand.
TGAGCGATACGAAGGCCTTGCTCCGGAGTCAAATGCCTAGATCCTTTAAAAATTTGGCTGATCGCCGTAGAGTTAACACCCAAATGAAGTGCCATCTGCCGAAACTGACCTCGACCTCGATGAGGCATCAGGGAGACTTTTTCGCGAACAAACTGCTTATAATTCGTAAAATTAAATATCGCCATAAATCATATATTTCAAATATTTAGCCAATAATATTTACATAAAAGTAAACTATAAACCTTATTGTTTAATAAATAAATCTATTTATTAAAACGTGCCTCATTTAGTTTCATTTTCGAAATTAACCGCAGGCTCGCCTGCAAGGAGATCTAAAATGAACAAACAAGCTATCTGTAAAACGAATCGTCACATCTGTAATACTTTCTGCTCAGACAACCAAAATTTGACGGGCACTAAATAAACACTAAACTCTTAACTCTCGAGGAATATATGAATAAATTCTTTCTAGCTCTATTAACCACAGTACAAATTTTCACCGCTCTTTGTAGCGAAGCTCAAGCCATTCCATCTATCACAACAAAAGCGGATGGCACCGCCGACGCCGGCGGAGGAACCGTCGAAAAATCAACCGAGGCTGACGTGCGCGCGGCCGTTGACGAAGCTCTTTTCATACTGACCGACGCAGAATTCTTTGAAAAACTCAGTCGAGCCCGAATTTACAGCTCGAAGAAACTGAGCGAACGTGAATCAGATCAACTCTACCGCATCCAAAGAACTCTGAGTTACCCCCCTCTCGCAGCAATTCTTCCACTTCTCGAAGGAAAATCTCGAGACGACTCAGATGCAGATCTCGAAAAACAAAGAGTACTTCTTAACAAGTATTTGAAAAAAACTCTGATCGAGTATATTGATAAAACTAAGATTTACTTTTTAGATAAGGGATCCTGCCCAGCGAGCGACAAAACGAATGCCGATGCGAGTGTCAGTGAATTTGATTTGAATGCAAAAATCTGCTTCAGCCTCGAAAATCTCAAAAATATTCCTAAAGAATCTTTATTAAAGCACGTGACCGGACTATGGGCGCACGAGATCGGTCACATGTTTGGATTTCAGGAAGACGTTGTCGTATTGCTTCAGAATAGGATCGTCGAGGCCTTTGATCAAATACACTACTTTTCTGGTGTCAGAATGCCCTCAGTGATACGCTCTTACATCTGGGATATCACCGTAGCTTTAGATTATGTGGCCTTTATGCTTGAGATGGATGAGGGTGCAACTCTTAACAACGTGGTGATGACTAAATCAATTAAGATCAGTCAACTTCGATATAAGTTAGGCTTCGCTGCTGGGTTAAATACTGCATTACTCGAGATATTTAATAACAGGTCAGCCGCACCACCGCTATTTAAAAAACCGGAAGTTCAAAAGTTAATCGCAAAAAGTTTGCCTCTCATTCAGTCTTTTAATGAATTCCTAAAAGAAAGCTTCAATTCGTCCGATGAGCAAGTAATGAGTCACGACTATCTCATCTCCCTTCGTGCCCAAGCTAAACTTATGAATGAAATCCAAAAGATCTTCGAAGACGTAGAGCATCTTCAGTTTTCAAAATAAATACTCAAGAAACTCCATTTATAAAAATGGAGTTTCTCCTCTTCTATTCTCTTCTCTCCCTTAATTGCAAATTGACTTTTCCTGTCACTCCACTAAAACAAGTCATGGTTTCCGTGATCATCCCCGTATACAATCGCAGCGAGCTCTTGCAACGAGCGATTGAGTCTGTGAGTCGACAGTCGACCGAGGACTTAGAAATTATTGTGGTGGATGATCATTCAACAGAAGATATTGAATCGCTGTGCAGCCATCTCCATTGTCGCTACTTACTGAACAGCGGCCGAGGAGTCAGCGCCGCCAGAAACGCCGGGATTGTGGCCGCAAAATTTCCCTACGTGGCGTTTTTAGATTCCGATGACGAGTGGCTTCCCGAAAAAATCGAAGTGCAACTCCAATACATGATGGAACGCCCTCACCTCCAGCTCTCTCACACCAACGAAACATGGATCCGCAACGGAAAAGAAGTCCCTCAAAAAGCAAAACACAAACGGAGTGGGGGAAAAATATTTGAGCAGTGTACTGAATTGTGCGTGATATCCCCTTCGACGGTCATGGCTCAACGGAGTCTTTTTAACGAGATCGGATTTTTTGACGAGAACTTCCCCGTCTGCGAGGACTTTGATCTTTGGTTGCGAATCACGTCCGATCGGGCGATCGGCTTTATTGAGGCGGCAATGACGGTGAAACACGGAGGTCACAGCGACCAATTGTCACTAAAGCACCATTCTATGGATTTATGGAGAGTGCGAGCTCTTGCCAAACATATCGGACATCCTCTTTTGGCTCCGCAAGAAACTCAAGCTCTGGAACGTAGCTTGCGCGCCAAAGCCGACATTCTTTTAACGGGTTTTAAAAAATACCCGAACCCCGAAGCCCAAAGCGAAGTTGAGAACTACCTCGTTTTGCTCGGCACAAAATCGTCGCCATAAACCACTGAGTTCTCGCAAAATGCAAATGGGCGATCCGGTGCCCGCTTTCCACAGTTCGACATCAACCCGATTCTCATTTTTTATTTTCGCCCGCATGATCCTGTCCACAACAGGAGATTTAATGAAGTCCATTTTATTTTTATCTATTCTCGTATTACCTCTTATTTGCACAGCAGAGACTCAAAGCCAACCCAAAGAGGTCCATCAGGATAACTATATGGAAAAAAGAATTCATCAGGGGGATATGAGCGTCGATGCCAATTTTAATGCGGAATACACTACGGAGCTCGGCCTTACTCTTCGCGCGGATTTGAGTTATCAATATTTTTTCGCCGATAAGCTTTCGGCCGGCGTTGTCTATAAGCAGACCTACAACGACAACTCCCATCAACTTGCGATCGGACCTAAATTCACTTATTATTTTTATGAGAGCGATCGCTGGGCATTTTATGCCAGTCAGGACTTAGTTCAAAACAAATTGAAATACGAGAGTTCTGGCCTTAGAGAGAGAACCTATTTGAGCGCGTCGACCAGTTTTGGCGCAGATTACTTTCTCACACCCAATGTGGCTATAGGCGGTCAACTTTACCTCACCCACAAATTTAACAGGGATAGCAGTTACTCCGACCCTCAACTTGATCAAAGAAATGAACAGGCGTTAGACGCAGGAGCACTGCTGGGCTTTAAAATCTTCTTTTGAAACAAGACTTGAACCCTTTGACCCACACGCACTACAATCTCCATTGATGAATTGGAAGAGTGGAATATTTTTAGGATTTTTGACCGTCTTGGGCTTTTCTTTGTATAAAGCCCAAACACCAGAAGCTCCTGCAGATTCTATTAAAGAAATTCCCAAATCCACGACGAGCGAAAAAGAAACCAAGACCCTCCCCACCCCCCTCGCTATGGACAATAAAATCGCACCACCTAAAGAAAATCGTAAAGTGATTCCGCCTCCATCACCACCTATCGTTATGACGGTCCAGCAGAAAGAGAGCGGCACCGCTGTCTTTAAATATAAAATGGAAGACGGAGTGGCGGTGGTCTTTGAAGACGTCGTTTTAGGTCAACCTCAAGCCAATGCGCCGGCCTATGGGCGAATACCTCCTATTAAAACTTGGGAGGATGGAACGATCCCCATTCATATCCAACCCGATGTTGATCACCCGGATCGAGTGCGACAAGCTATGGAACTCTTTGCCGATACACCCATCGTGTTCGTCCCCTACGAGAATCAAAATGATGCTCTCGTGTTTATCGACGCCGACGGCGAGTGCAAATCCTATATTGGTAAAATGGGCGGGCGACAACCGATCTGGATTGGGCCTCAATGCGGTCCGCGAGAAATTGCTCACGAAATCATGCACGCTTTAGGATTTATTCATGAGCAAAATCGGAACGACAGAGACGGATTTATCAAGGTTTTTCCAGAAAACATCCAAGAGGGCTACGAGCAAAATTTCGAGATTCTCCCCGATGAATTTATGAAAATTAGCGGCCTGACCGATTTCGATTTTAATTCGATCATGATCTACTCTAAAACAATGTTTGCGAAGCCTGGAACCCATACTCTCGAATCCAAAAAAAGCGATACAGAAATTATCCCCGGCACAGGCTTAAGTCAGTTCGATCGCGCTCGCCTGGAAAAGGCCTACGGCGAAAAATGAGGCGATAAATATCGCGAAACTCATTATAAAATCACAGAGGCCAGAGTCGTAAGGCCATAAAAACCGTACAGAGGCCGATGACCAAAGTTAATGGAATTCCGATCTTTAAAAAATCAGCAAATTTGTATCTTCCTGGGCCTAAAATCAAAAGATTCCCATGATGACCTATTGGAGTCAAAAACGAAGCTACGGCCCCCACAGCGACAGTCATCACGGCGGCCGTGGGAGAAAGATGAAGATCTCTAGCCACAAGTAAAGCAATCGGAGCAAGTAGCACCGTCGTTGCCGCATCCGAAAGAATCTGGGTGAGCAAGGCCGAAGCCGCAAACAGCACAAGTAAGACGGTAAATGGGTTCCAACCCACGAGGAGGTGTGAGATCGAAGTGGCTAACAGCGCGGCCACGCCGGTTTTCTCCATAGCCATCCCCAGTGGGATAACTCCCGCAATCATCACAAAAATTTTAACATCAATCGACTGGTAGGCCTTCTCTAAGGAAAGGCATCGGGTCAATACCATCAGCAGTGCACCCATCAAAAAAGCAACATGCGGTGGTAACATCTCGACGGCGGCCGCAGCAATAGAGATCGCCATAATTAACGACGATATGATTGCTCTTCGTCGAACGGTGCGATTCGCTTTAATAGGGCTAATGAACGAGAAATCCTCGCTTCGCACTAAGGGTTCAAAATCTTTTTCGGTTCCCCAGAACAACAGCAGATCGTTGGGGAGGAGTTTAATCTTTGAAATTTCATTGCGCAGAATCTGCCCGCGGCGCCAAACTCCGGCCACAATCAGATGTTGTGATAAGAAATCGATCTGCCCGATCGATTGATTGACGTAGCTCGAGTAGGGCGAAAGGACGGCTTGGAGAATAATGGGTTGAAGTGCATTTTCGGCTTTATCGATTCCTTCCAGCTGACGGGAGTACTTTCTTATGGGATTTACCGCCAAGCCATTGTTCTCATCAATAGACACAATTTCATCGGGAGAAGCTTTCACCAAAAGCATGTCTCCCACCTCAACTACATCCGTCCCCGACAAGTTTTTCAGTCTCCCGCGACGGAGCCATTCTGTGACTTCGAAACGTTTTTCCGTAGCTGCGATAAATTCACCGATCCCCATTCCTGCCCACTTGGATCCTTCGGGCACAACAAGTTCTGTGTGAAAATTCTCGACTTTAAAGCGATCTGCGATATTTTGTCCTCCAAAATTCCGCGGTAAAATCCAACGTAAAAGTAATATCACCACGATACTTATAAGAGTGATGCTGATTCCAATGGGCGATATCGAAAAAATCGTCAGAGGCGCTGCGCCTGCGCGCTCCAAAATATTCTTGGCCAAAAGGAATGCCGGGGCACCGATCAACGTCATGGTGGTACCCAGCGAGGCCGCAGTCGCCATCGGAATGAGTAAACGAGAGGCCGGCATATTTTTCTCGGTGGAGAGACGGACCACCATGGGGAGCATCATGGCCGTGATCATAAGATGATGGGTGAATGCCGAGAGCAAGGCGACAATAAACATAATGACCACAATCGCGCGCGTCTCCGACATCCCTGCCCATTTGGTCACGCGAGATGCGATGTACTCGGTCACACCGGTTTGAGACAACCCCGCCGACATCACAAAGACCGCGGCCACAATCAGCGCGGGCTCGCTCGAAAATCCGGCCAAGGCCATCTTGGCATCGAGGATACCTGTCAGACAAAGAGCGATGATGACGATGAGTGCGATCAAATCCACACGAAGATATTCAGTAATAAACAAAAGAACTGTGATTAC
>JAIEOS010000139.1 GCA_019750295.1 Bdellovibrionales bacterium
TGGGTGAAAAGATGCACGCAGGGAGCTGGAACCTTTCTGCCTATGACTAAAGCCTTTAAGATTTATCCGGTCTGCCCAGGCTTTAGCGGATTATGTCAAAATTGGGGTTTATGTCATGGAGGATTATGAAATCGCTCAAGTTGGTTGCCGTTGCGTTGATCGCTGTTTCTTGCACCACAGTTCCCGATGATACTTTTGGTCGTTTTAAGATGGCCTCTGGGCTAGGAGAAGAGTGCGGACGTTTGGTTAAAAAGATTCCTTCGACCACCGAGGAGATATGGCCCCAAGAAGTTCGCACGAAAGTCGAATCTGCGTTTAACGGGTGTTTGAATAGCTATCTTCTGACAGAAACCCACTCCACGAGTCTTGAGTTTTTCCAAGGTGCGTTTAAGGCTATCGGGATCGAAGCGAAAATTGATACGGTTAAAAATAATTCGCATTTAGTCGCCCAGGTCACATCCCCTCAACCGAATGCGCCTTCCGTGCTTCTGATCAATCCGACAGATCTCTACAATGGGCAGTTGATCAATACCGGCTCTCAACAAAAATCAATGTGGGGTCAAAAGCGCAGTGATGTAAAATCCATTGGAATCTTGCAGCTGTTCTCCATGGCCTACGCACTTAAACAGCAAAAAAGTTTAGATAAAAACTTGGTGTTTGTTTCGACCGAAACAGGAGAGATCGACAACGCTCTCGCTAATGTTAAAAACGCGCAGGTCATTCTGAATGAAGGCGGATATGGGTTTGCGACACCGAGTAAGACCGTATTTCTCATTGGATCTGAGCAGAAAGGTGGGGCTTGGCTAAAAATTCGTCACGAGAATGCGGCACGTTTACTGTCCCATTTAGATCAGCTCATGGCGGTCTTTCTACCTCATGATCCACAGGATTTTAAAGAGCCCGGAAAGTGTCGCCTCGTCACCTTTAATACCGAGCAACCTAAAATTAACTCTATCCCTTATAAGGTGGATATCGAGTTAAGCTGCAAGGGCGTAACGGATCTCATGATAGGCCAAGCCTTTGCTCACCGAGATGTCTCTTTCCTCGGAAAAAACATCGAAGGCAATTACTTTATATCTCTCGAAATCTCTCATCCCGGCGATTATAAACTGGGCGAGCTCTCCGCATTGCAAGTGGCTGCTCAAGGATTACAGAAGCTTTCGATTATTCCCTATCGAGACTGGTCGTTTGAGGAGCCGACGTTTTATAAACATGTTCGGACTCCCGCGTCCGTGGCCTTCGCCAAGAACGTAAAGACAGTACTCCCCTCATCTTCGCCGTGGAGTAATATTCTTTGGGAGTTAGACTCCGAAGGAGAATGGTCTCAAGCCCTCTCGGAACTCCCTGCCGATAAAAAGAACGGAGTGGAAAAACTTTTCCGCACCTCTTGCCATTGGACGGGATTTGAAGTCAATAACGGGGGCGCGGAGGCCTTTGTCGATTGTAGATTGGCCCAAAGTAAAAACTCTGGAGATTCAAACAACCAAGCCGATAGCTTTATTAAATATCTCAAAGGGAAAGCCAAAGATCCCACCCTGTCGATCGAGCTGGTCCGCGGTTGGAACTATTCTTCGAGTGAAACCAACGGATCCACGTTTGAGATCATGAAAAAAGAAATACTTAAACAATATCCCAAAGCGACGATTTCCCCATGGATGGCGCCGGTCAGTCTGTCGTTAGAAACGATGTCCAAAAAAATTCCTAGCTACGGTTTTTATCCGCTGGTTCAAAATGAATTTATCGATGGGGAGGGCTCAGCCTCCTTTCCGATGGATCAGATGTATTCGGCGAACCAAATCTACACGGGCACAGTGGCCCATCTCCTCAAGAATTAAACACCCTCAGGGTAGTCGCTAATTGGCACTGCCCTAAAATAATTTCCCTAAATTTGAATGGTTCCCTAGAATTTCAAGAGATTTGGTATATTTGGAAAAAAAGGAGAACTTCATGTTCAAAACTATTATATTTGGAACGCTATTCTTAGCTTTCGGTTCCGCCTCGGCCGTGGAAGTGTATTCGATCAACCAAACGACTCCCATCGAAGAACAACTCGCTGAGAATTGCCCTTGGATTCAACCTGAGAGTGTAAAGCAAGTCGGAGTCGTAGGTCCTGAAAAGATCGGTTGGAGCGGTGGAGAGGGTAGCAAAGTTTTAGGTAAAATCATGCGTTCCTCACGCGTGAATCTGAACTTCTCGAATATTGCGGGCAATCTGCCGGCATCAACTCGAGCGATTCTTTTTAATGCCGCCTACTATAACAACAACGGTCTTGCCGAAATCATTGTTGATGAGATTGAATTGATCACTTCGACGGGAGTAAAGGTCGGATTGCCGATCACTACGGACGCGAAAGTATTATCGCAGTCTTCCAATGAATCAATTCTTCTATGTTTTACGGCAGAAGAAAGTTACGTGCGCATTCGCGCAAAACTGACTCATCAAAATGTCGATGGATCTCGTCCTACGATGGGCATTACCGCTCTCGTTAATCCAGAGCCGATCACCCTTCCATCTCGGTAACTAAAATCTTGGGGCTTTGCTATAGTCGGCAAAGCTTTGAGCGCCCGCATCTTTTCCGTTCACAATAGGATCTTTCACGGGCCACTGAATATCTAATTCTCGGTCGGCGAAATGAATAGCTCCTTCGCCCTTAGCTCCCCAAAAGGCATCGACCTTGTAAACCACTTCGGCCGGTTGATCCCCAAGGACACAAAAGCCGTGAGCAAAACCGGGAGGAATCAAAAACCACTGAGGGTTTTCGCTGTCCAAAATGCAACTGACATGTTTTCCGTAGGTTTTAGAGCCTTGACGGATGTCCACGGCCACGTCGTAGATCTTACCCTTAAGGCAAGTGACCAGCTTTGTCTGAGCCGGCTCCCATTGATAATGCAATCCTCGAAGCACTCGAGGGTGGGAGTAGGAGTGGTTGTCTTGAACAAAATGAATTTGAACCCCGTGTTTGGTAAATTCGTTCGAATTATATCGCTCCATAAAGTAGCCACGGTCATCTTGAAATTTTCTAATGGTAAAAAGCTTTAAGCCCTCGATGTCGAATGTTTTAATGTCCATAAATTCTCCGTAAGCAATCTTGGATGTTAGTATTGAGAGACGCAAATTCCAGTGGAACTAAAGATTTTATCTTCTGGAGCGATAGTCGGGAATTGAGAGGTCTTTTTGCTGGTGTCGGATATTGAGAACTACTGATCGGATTTACGTTTTGAACTTTGAGGGGAATCTCTAAAGCTCGAGCTTCGGAAAATATATTCTGAGCGAACTCATGCCAGGTGACATCCTGGTTTCCGCAAAGATTGTAGATTCCCCAATACTTTTGATTCTTGATGTCTAAAGTTTCGAGGATTTTTATTAAGTGGCTTGCGAACTCCACCGAATACGTCGGAGCGCCCCGCTGATCCGAGACAATATTGAGAGTTTCGCGCTCCTGTCCCAATCGGAGCATTGTTTTTAAAAAATTATTTCCGAAAGGTCCATACACCCAAGACGTTCTAAAAATAAAATGAGCACAGCCTGTTTTTTGTATGGCCTCTTCGCCAGCGAGCTTGGTTCGTCCGTAAGCGTTGATAGGGTGGGGGGCCGCGGACTCACTGTAGGCCTCAGGCTGATTCCCGTCGAAAACGTAATCTGTAGACACATGAAAAAGCACGGCATTGTTCTCCGCACACCATTGGGCCATCGCGGCGGGGGCGAAAGTATTTATTGTCTGCGCGAGTTTTTCTTCGTTTTCGGCTTTGTCGACCGCGGTGTAGGCCGAGGCATTAATAATGATTTTGGGGCGCCGCTGATCGAGAAATGCGGAGATATCGGACGTGTGCTCGAGGTTAAAAAATTTGCTCCCGGCAAAGTGGTAATCGGGCCGCAATAATTGAAGCGACCGAGCGAGCTGACCATTTTCGCCGAAAACTAAAATCATTTTGTGTTTTCCGCGAGTTTTTTGACGTAAATTCCGTAAGTGCTATCGGGATAATTTTTAACCGTCTCACGCAATTGCTCTTTGGTGATAAACTTTTTATGAAGAGCAATTTCTTCGAGACACGCAATTTTTAACCCCTGGCGCTTTTCGATCGTCTGTACGAACATAGAGCTTTCGAGGAGAGATTCGTGGGTCCCAGTATCAAGCCAGGCCACGCCGCGGCCAAAAATTTGAACGTTGAGTTTATTTTTTTCCATGTACACCCGATTCAGCTCTGTGATCTCAAGCTCACCGCGCGCTGAAGGTTTTAAATCTTTTGCGTAACTTGTAACATTCCCGTCGTAAAAATAAAGCCCGGTGACGGCATAGTTAGTTTTCGGTTTTTTTGGTTTTTCCTCGATGGAAATCGCTTTTCCAGCCGCATCCATTTCAACCACGCCATATCGCTCTGGATCCTGAACTTGATAAGCGAAGACGGAAGCACCATCGGTCAGTTTCGCGGCGTCCATCACTTGCTTAGTGACGTCATGCCCAAAAAAGACATTATCTCCCAGGATTAAACATACGGGGGAGCGAGCAATAAAATCCTCGGCCAATATAAACGCTTGTGCGATCCCTTCGGGTTTAGGTTGAACTTTGTAAGAGATCTTGAGGCCGAATTGTTCTCCCGATCCCAAAAGGCTTTCGATCAGAGGGAGATCACGAGGTGTGCTGATGATCATGATGTCTTGAATGCCCGCAAGCATTAACACCGAGAGAGGATAATAAATGGTGGGTTTATCGTAGACTGGCAAAAGTTGTTTGCTGATGCAGGCGGAAGAGGGAAACAAGCGGCTACCACTGCCTCCAGCTAGGATGATGCCTTTCATTTGTTCTCCTTATTTGTGGTGTTGCGAACTTTATCAATCCAGGCGCGGTTGTTAAGATACCAGTCGATGGTCGATTCTAATCCGGCCTCAAAGCTGTTAAATTCTCTTTTAAAGCCAAGTTCATCCTGAGCCTTACTGTCGTCGATCGCATACCTAAAATCATGCCCGAGTCGGTCTTCGACAAAGCTAATGAGCGATGTGTACGAGCCTTCGGCGAGAGGACGTTTTTTGTCGAGGATACTGCAGATGGCATTCACTACGTCTAAGTTGTTGCGTTCACTGCGACCACCGAAGCAGTAAGTTTCCCCCACTTTTCCTTTTTCTAGAGCCAGCATGACGCCACGGCTGTGATCGTCCACATAGATCCAGTCGCGGATATTGGATCCGTTTCCGTAAACCGGGAGAGTTTTGCCTTCGAGACAGTGGCTAATCATTAAAGGGATGAGTTTTTCTGGAAACTGTCGTGGCCCGTAATTGTTAGAGCAGTTTGTCGTTATCGTTGGTAATTTATAAGTGTGATGCCAAGCGCGCACCAAAAGATCACCCCCGGCTTTAGAGGCCGAGTAGGGTGAGTTGGGGGCGTAAGGCGTGGCTTCAGAGAAATAGCCCTCCGCTCCGAGTTGACCATACACTTCATCGGTAGATACTTGGACGAATCGGAATGCACTCTTGCGGGAAGAGTCTAAAGTTTTAAAATAGGTATTCGCGCACTGGAGTAAGTTTAAAACTCCAAGGACATTTGTTTCGACAAATGCGCCGGGATTGGTGATCGAATTATCAACGTGAGATTCTGCAGCGAAGTTGACCAGGGCCGACGGTTGATGCTTTGTAAACAACTGCGTAACAACTTCGGAATTACAAATATCAGCGTGGACAAATTCAATTTTACCTTCTGATAGCAAAGGTTCAAGGTTGGCTTTATGACCAGCGTATGTCAGCTTGTCGATGACACAAATGCGATAGCCGGCGTCGAGTGCCAAACGTACAAAGCTGCTTCCGATAAAGCCTGCAGCTCCGGTAACAATTAGAGATTTCATTTTATCCTCCTCCTAAGTCGTACGGGATTCCTTTTTCCGAGAGCTTCATGATGAGCCAAAATTCAAAAGTCCATGGTCGAGCGTTGGGCCAATGCATCGCTTTGGGAACTTGAGAAGGATAGAGAAATTTCTGCCAAAGATTTGGGTAAAGAATCACCGCGTTTTTTCGCTCGGGCGAGGGGACTTCTCCTAGAGCGGAGACGAGATTCACTTTTTTCGCTCCAATTTTAGAACGACAATTTTCCAGTTCGGGATGAGAGCCCACGATCCACGCGCTCTCAACCGGTTCTAAATGAGTATTAAAGCGCGATTGCACCCATTGGGGATGTTTGCCAAGATAAGCTAAGGTGGGCTCGTTAGCGGTGCGTTTAAAAAACTTCTGAACATCCTTTTCGATATTTTCATCACTATGCCACCAGCGACTGAGAGCTTTTCTTTTTACGAGACGATAATTCTCGCCGAGTGCGTGACTATAATGAAAGATGTTAACATCACTATGATAAACCTGAGTGCAGTTTCCTAGGCTCTGAGAATCACCCACGCTTTTCCCGGCAGAGTTCACTTTGGTGGCCATGATCGAATCGGGATACCACTTTTTTGTGTAAACCAATTGCTGCATGTTCTGCCAAAAATGATTGAACCGAAGAGACATCCCGTCGCAGTTTTGCTGGTCAGCGAGTTCGAAGTCTTTTTTAAGTTTGGCAAAATCATCGCGGAAAATGATTTGGTCGGCTTGGAGGTGGAAGGCCCAGCCGTCGTTATGATGGCGGCGAAGTTCATCTAAAGCGGCATTGGCTTGAATTGAAAAAATATGGCCATGCTTGCGTTGATTTTCGCTCCATACCGTATCGATGATCGTGACATTGGGTAAAGATGCGACCTTCGCGCGAGTGCCATCGGTCGAATCACCAACCGCGATGTAAATGTGGTCACAGAATTCCGAGAGACACTGAAAAGATTCGAAGTAGGGGTAACCGATGGTGTCCCCATTGCGAATATAGCTAAAACCATAGACTTTCATAGCTTCGAAGTCTCATACAGTGACGCTTTGAATTCAATAGAAAATTCTACTTTTGCTAACTGTGGCGCTGATGAAAATCGTTATATCGCCGGAGAGCTATTCTTTAAAGAAATCGCACTTTTCCTGGGGAACAAGTGCGAGGTCAACGTAGGGTCGATGGCCATTGCGGAGTCTTTGGAGAGTCTCCTTTTCGAGGTCAAGAATCTGGAAGGTTTCGGGTAGGACTACCTTGTAATTCAGATCGTAAAAGGGCTTGAGGAGAGGTTTGTTTTCGTCCAAGAGTTCGTTAAAGTAGCACTCCATGAGCACCACTGGACGATGTTCCCTGATTGTTTGAATGCCGCCACGAAGGACATGGCTTTCGTGCTGTTGGACATCGAGTTTGATGACGTCGATCGTCTTTAACGAAAATGTTTTCACAAAAGAATCGAGCGTAATGACGGGGACTTCGGTCTGTTGAGTTTCGTTCCCTTCGTCTACGATCGCCTGCTGGTGAAGAGAATGGCCGCCGTGATTGTTCTTGTCGGCGAAGAATGTAGCCACCCCGGAAGTGT
>JAIEOS010000140.1 GCA_019750295.1 Bdellovibrionales bacterium
GTGGCTGATCGGACCGTTGACGCCGGCGAGAGGAGACGTGGTGGTCTTTCGCTCCAAGGATGATAGTGATTATTACATGGTGAAGCGGGTGATTGGGTTGCCAGGAGATCGGCTGCAGTTTGATCGCGGTCAGAATCGTCTCGTCATTAACGGCCAAGGAATAAATATGGAATTCTTGAAGGCCGCCGATGAGGAGTACTACAAGATTTTTAAAGAGGATCTGCTGGGAGTGGAGCATTTGGTTCAGTACGCGGAAGATTCCATTTTAACAGCCGAATCTGTCTTTGAGGTTCCCCAGGGTCATCTCTTTCTCATGGGTGATAACCGCGACAGGTCGTCAGACAGTCGTGTCTGGGGTGTACTTCCCCTCGAAAACCTACTAGGCAAAGCCCAATTGGTGTGGATGAGCTGTAAAGAGGACGCTCCCGCCGGAGGCGCCATCTGCTTCGGCAACGATCTCCGCCAAGAGCGCGTCGGCAAAAAAATCCAGTAAAAGGTTCCAGCTCCCTCCATGCACTTATCCACACGTGGATAAGTGCATGGAGGGAGCTGGAACCTTTTGACAAAGGCGATGGGGGGCGACTATTGTTTATTTTTAATGACCTCTTTCGACTCCTCTTTTCCGCCGAGCTTTTTGACGACTGCGGATTTATCTATTTCTCAAATTTCCGAGCTCTTTAAAACAGCTGGATCCATCAAATCTCATTTTCAAAAGCACCAGCAATTCCCGCGGCTTTTTACCAACAATCCGGTGATCGCGCTTTTGTTTTTCGAAGCAAGCACCCGCACTCGTTTGAGCTTCGAAATGGCCATCAACCGCCTCGGCGGGACGTGTACTTTTTTTGATGGCGCCTCCAAAGAGGGAAGTAGTCTGATCAAAGGCGAAACTCTAGACGACACATTTTGGACTGTTCACTCGATGATGCCGAACGCGATGGTGGTCCGTTGTGGGGATGATTTTAATTTACTCAGTGCCAGTCAAAAAACCGAAATGCCCATCGTCAATGCGGGCTTTGGCACTCACTCCCATCCGACCCAAGCTCTCTTGGACATCTTTACGATGCTGGAGTTCTTGCCGTCTCTTGAGGGGAAACACGTTCTCTTCATTGGCGATATCTCACACAGTCGAGTTGCGATGTCGCACATGGAACTTCTCCCTCGCTTGAAGGCAAAGGTCGGCGTGGTGGGTCCCAAAGAGTTCACATCTTCGGTACTCTCAAACAAGACCGAAGGGTCGGCGGAGATAACGACGTTCGAAAATCTCAAAGATGCTCTTCCTTGGGCAGATGTGGTGATCGGACTCCGAATTCAGTTTGAGCGTCATGGCTCCAAAGAGGGATTTTCTCTAGAGACCTATACACAACACTATCAAATTCAAAAGCGGCACGGAAGTCTTCTTAAAAAAGAGGCTTTGCTGTTTCATCCCGGGCCGGTCAATTGGGGCGTGGAATTCTTACCCGACGTGCGCGAACTGCCTCACTTTAAAATGTGGCAACAAAAGCAAAACGGAGTTTTCGTTCGCGCGGCACTTTTACAATCGCTTTTAGGAAAAGGGAAAATGTCATGACAGCTGGATATCTATATCTCGAGGACGGAACTTTTTTTAAGGGCGAATGGTTAGGCGGAGAAGCGCGCGCGGCCGAAGTTATTTTTAACACCTCTCACAACGGATTTGAAGAAATCGCCACCGATCCCTCCTACTACGGGCAGATGATGGTGATGACGGCTCCCATGCAGGGAAATTACGGTGTAGACGATGCATTCTGGGAATCCTCTCGTTATTGGTTCGAAGGATTTATTGCTCTCGAAATCGAAAATAAAGATGAGCGTTGGGTGCAGCGATTGATCGAAAATAAAATTCCTGTGGTTCAGGGAATCGACACCCGTCGGTTGGTGCTCTACCTTCGCGACAAAGGAACTCAAGTGGGCGCACTCGTAAAGGCGTCGAGCGAAGCCGAGGCGCGCGAAATCGCCTTACCACTGATTCAGCGTCACAAAAAACTCGATAAAGACTGGTGCTACCTTGTTTCCTCGAAAGAAATGAAAGTGTTGAGCGGTGCCTCTTCCTCGGGCCCAAGAGTGGCTGTGATCGACTATGGTTGTAAACAAAATATCATTCGGGAACTTTTAAAGCGCTGTCGTGAAGTGGCGATTTTTCCATCACGCACGACGGGTGACGAAATTGCCAAGTGGAAACCCGATGGTATTTTATTATCCAACGGACCTGGCGATCCGGCCGATGTGCAGGTGACTGTGGAAACAGTCCGCCAATTTTTAGGCAAAAAAGTGATTTTTGGGATTTGCATGGGGCATCAAATTCTTGCCCGGGCCCTCGGTGCAAAAACATATCGCCTGAAATTTGGACATCATGGGGCCAATCATCCAGTTAAAGACCTGCGCAATGGACAAATATATGTCACAAGCCAAAATCATGGGTATGCTATTGATTCTGGGACGCTTCCCACGGACGTGGAAGTCACCCATATGAACCTTAACGATAAAACGATTTCGGGCATTCAGAGTCAGAAACAAAAATGCTTTAGCGTTCAGTTTCACCCTGAAAGTCACCCCGGCCCCCGAGATGCGCATTTATTGTTTAACGAATTTATAGAATGGATTCAGCATGAGTTATGAAGACTGCATTGATAAATTAACCGTGTACTTCTCTTCCAACAAATATCAAAAGGAAGTCGTCACGGCGAAGGATGAATTCTTTGGTGACGTCGGCCTCGGAGACACAGAGGGCCACGAGTTCGAGCGCAAACTCAATCTATTTTACGACTGGTATTTATTAACCCGCCCTCTCGAGGGAACTCAGTTGACACCGGCGAAGATGGTTTTGAACCTCGAGGGTTACGATATGACCACTTCCGAGATTCCGGAGTACCAAGCTTTGGCCAAAGCGAAATATTCTCTCTTCGAATACATTAAAACTAAAGGCAAAGACCACTACGCCAAAGATTTACTGACGGGCGAAAAAGTGGTGGTTAAAAATTCATCGGTGAATATTATTGCGAACAAAGGCGCCGTCTTCAGTACACATTTCATCAATGATGGCGCGAATAATTTTTTCACTTTCGGCATGACGTTTCATCCTCCAGAAGTAGAGAAATTTGTTTTTGAATATGCTAAAAAATTAAAAAATGCTCCCCACGAAGAACAATGGCGTGCCATTGTAACGTTGATCAAGATGAACTTTAAACTTGAACGTTACCCGCATGTGGGGCACGAACAGATCTATAGTTTTAATAGCCCAGTGAGGTTCTAATGCCGTTAAAGTCCAAATACAAAAAGGTTCTCATTCTCGGAAG
>JAIEOS010000141.1 GCA_019750295.1 Bdellovibrionales bacterium
AATTCCCCTTTTCTGCCGTACCAACGGCTTGATAATTACATTAAATCCGTGTCCGTGCAATCGGGGGAAGATCACCCTGTAAATATCGGTCTTAAGAAAAAGCTTGTTATCGAGAAGGATAAACTTGAGGACTGGATGAAAAATAGAACTCAGAATTTTTATTACAAAGACAATCATATTCCCACAGCCAAAGAGCTTTTAAAAATTAAAGGAGCCTAGAGTGTTAGATTTAAAAGTAAAGATGTACGAACTAAAAACGGGTCATAATGTTATATGCTACGTGGACCCGCACAGTTTAAGGCGAAAACGGAAAAAATTTTCAAATATAAAAGAAGCTAAAACTTATAAAAAAGACCTAGAGCTGCAGTTTACCGCTAAGGGCACAAGTAGCTTTAATGTGACCCCTGTTAGCCAACTGATGAAATATCATTTAGAAAAATATCCTGATTCGAGCGTCAGGGAGAGAAAGCGGCATTTCGTATCTTTTTGCGAAGAGTTTGGGCATCGTCCGATCAATTTGATTGGTAAGCCTGAACTTCAACTTTGGTTTAAAAAAATCAAAGGCGAGCATGACTTATCAGATCGAACATTAAATACGATTAAATCCTGCTTGAACTCATTTTTTAAATCTCTGGTCGATGAGGAAATTATAACGGAATCTCCATTATCTAAGATTCAGTTTGAAAGGAAGCCACCGCCCAGAAGACAAAGGGTTGTGCTCTCCATTGATGAAGTTCATAAAATTCTGGAAAATGCTCAAAATTTTAGCCCTGGACTTTTGTACCCATTTCTTTTTGCTACTGCTTACACCGGAGCCCGACGAAGTGAGATTTTAAAACTCAAGAAGTCAGATGTGGACCTCGAAATGGGGCTTTTGCATTTCCGAGGGACCAAAAACGGAGAAGATCGAACCATAAGACTGCCTAAAAGCTTAAAATCCTTTTTAGAAACGCATTTAAATAATCACAGTGCAGAGTTTGTATTTCCTGATCCCAATGGGAAGGCCATTGGTCGGCAACGATTACAAAGGTTACTACGGCGTTTTAAAAAGCATTTTCCCATCGGTAAAGATTGGGGACCACATGCCTTAAGACATTCCTTTGCCTACAACTATCTTAAGAAAGGCGGAGAAATGTACCAGCTCCAAGCAATTCTTGGACACAAGAGCATTGATGTCACTGTCGATGTCTACGGACAGATTGGTGCTCAAGATGTCGAAAACGCATGTCCCTACGAAAATTAACTTTAATCACACTTAATCCACAGGAGTAATTATGAAAACTAAAGATATTAAATTTTACCCACTTCCGAGCGGAATATTTATGGTCTCTTACTATGATTCATTTCGACAAAAACGAATCCAAAAGGAATTTAAAGAAGAAGCTAAAGCCAAAATGTATCTAAATACTTTAAAAGCAGACAATGCTAAGTTTTTACCTCAACCAAACCTCAAGAACACTTCGCTTGAAGAGTTATTAAAAACTTATTTTAAGCAAACACCAGGGACATACTTTGAGAGATCACCCTTTTTAGTGAAAGTCTTCATTGATTATTTTGGCATGCATAGCCCAAAGAATCTCAATGAAATGGCCATGCGTACTTTTTTGGCTCAACTTAAGAATGAAAATGATTATTCTGAAAAATCTATGCTCGCTATTAAATATAGATTCTCTGGTTTTATGAAGTTTTTGATTGAGAAGCACCTTATAGAAACCTCACCTTTAGAAAACATCACTTTTGCGCGCACTCAGTATAAAAAACTGCCATCAATCCTCTCTGAAGAAAAAATAGCGGGACTTATCAGTATGGCTCAACGCTAGATTCCCATAACTGTCATAAGTTCTACTGTCGGTGATATTCCCTATAGTGGTAGTATCGAGCCTTCCCGAGGGATAACTATAGGCCAAAGCAAGATCACCGACCTGTGCGAGCTGATCGTCGTCATTGTAGGAATAATTGATCGTCGAAGCTCCGCCGGAGGAATTGGGCTGAGTTATTCTTGAGCTCACTCGATGTTCGCTATCAAAAGTGAATGCGACTTTACCAAAAAGATAGTTGTCAGAGTTTCTTCGCTGCTCATCATCCTTAATTTGGGAACCATAGTAGTCAAAAACAGAAGCCGGTCCGTTCGGAGAAACTATTTTTTCTAACTGTTTTGTCGTCGAATCGTAAGTGTAGGTATAGTTACCAGAAGGAACAGTTCGAGTGGTCAAAAGACCCGTGGTTCCATTGTAGGTAAATCCAATCGTGTCGGAGTTTGGCAAAGTGACCAATGTGATTTGCTTATCAGTATTGTAGGTATACGTTGTATTTTTAGGGATACCGACACCCATTGATGGAGGTTGATAATCGCTGACCTCCTCCATGGCATTATACAAAAAAGCGTGCGCGGGTCGACTTGGAGGCGTCACACTTAATAGGTTTCCATTGGCATCATAGTTTTTCGAAATCACCCGAGTGTCTGGAAGTGTGACCGAAGTCACTCGGCCTGCACTATCGTAACCAAAACTTGTGACCTCGTTTAATGCGTTTGTTATTGATGAAAGATATCCAGATCCATTATAAGCATAGGTCATTAAATTCTGAGTCGTGCCTTGGACTTTACTCGAAAGTCGACCGTCTCCATCATAAGTGTAGATCCAAGGGGTATCACTTCCGGTTTGCTGCTCTACAATCTGTTCGTTGGAGTTTAATTCCGTCGTCACCGTGGCCCCTTCGGGAGAGGTGTTCGTCCACGTCAGCGTCGGCAGATCAAAGACCGAGGTCCAAACTTTTGAGTTGGTCGTCATAGTTTTCGTTAACGTATTGTAGTTAAACCAACCCGGCGTAACCCCCACAGGATAGCTCAAACTCTGAGCCATATTCGTATTTTTTGTAATGGAGCTTATCGTAGAGCTCGAACTGCTCACTCGATTGTACAAATCCCCAAATCGCTCGTCAGCGACGGTAGAAACCGACGAAGATTCTATCGCATTGGAGTAAGAGTTCGTCGTATCACTCCCGCTGTAAGAGGTCATAAGACCTGAAGGATCGTAACCCCTGCGTAATCAGCGGTACTGGCGGATTCGTTTGGCGTGTTGCAGGGGAGTTTCAAAGGCATCTCCCTCT
>JAIEOS010000142.1 GCA_019750295.1 Bdellovibrionales bacterium
CATGACGCCGATAGAGTGTGAAGAGATGGTACGAAACGCAGCATGAAATTTATGTCCGTTTTTTCGGGGGAAGATCATCTGTTAGTGAAACATAATAATTCTCAGTCAGTCCCAGATGCAGTTTGATAAATGGCTTTTCATTTTTATAAACGATTTCTCCAAATCCCACCGGACGTTCGAGACTCTCTAAGCAGTAAACCTTATAGTCTTCATTTTCCTGTGGGTTGGTATTTGCTTTAATGTAAAGATCTGGAAAATGTTTAATGCGTGCAATGTGAAGTCGTTTTTCTTCACAAAACTGCATTTCCCCTCGATGAGTTTTCTCGTTTCCCTTAAAAATCTTAAACTTCAAGCGATTTGGTTCTCGCTAGCTAGATCCATAAAATAATTTGAGATTGGCCCCTGTTTAATCTGATTTAACCCCTCTTTGAGCAAATGATCTGTTTCCTCCCAGGTTTTCCCAAGATGTCGGGAAATATCGTAAATGGTCTCAAGATGCCAAAATCTTTGGATAAGGGCTTGTTTCATATCCCTAGGGAGTTTCCTTAGTTCAGACCGCACAAGATCTTCTGAGATCGTGTGGTGGACGGTTTTAGGTTTTTTCATGTTTGCCTCCTACTAATAGTGAAAACTGTAACAATGTGACAGCTGTAACAAGGGGTTAAAAAATATTTGTGACAATTTTGCTATTAGTGGGGGGCAAATTTAAGAAATGTTTTTTTAATTTCTTAAACGCCTTATCCCTGTAGCGCGAGACCGACGTGTGGGAAATCTCTATTTCCTCGGAAACTTCTCTTAAGGACTTCCTTTCCCAAAAGAGCTTTATAAGGATTTTCTTTTCTAAGGGTTTTAAAACGTCTAGGGCTTCAACGACCGAACTCTCAAATGGATTTGAAGTTTTCATCTCATTCCAAAGCTGACTAATGTTGTTGAGTTCAGAAGCATGAGCAAACTGTTTGGGGTAGGGAAGCAAGACTTCACTTAAGGGGATTTCAATATCCTCTAGAATTTTTTCCCAATCGTCTAAACTTTGAGGGAAAAGTGTTTGAACTTTAGTCATTGAAGCATTTTCATTGAGCCTTGAAACGTCATCGGAATTATAAATTTTAGCCGACATAAATTTTTGTCCTTTGTTTGAATCCCAAGTTTAAGACTCTAGTCCTACTATTTGGACTAAGAGCCGCTAGGATTTCGGTTTATTTTTTAAAAACAGTGGTACATCTATTGCTAAATAATATTTATTCACTCATCTTTGATTTGTTTCTTTCTATCGTGAATGATTTCGATCTAAAGAGGCGTAGGAATAATTCTTTTTTTGTGTTTCAATCAACCTGATTTTTAAAGTTTGGCGAATCTGGCTTATTTCTCTAATGCTGTGTTTGAGAAAGTAGATTTATCGATTGGGGTATTAAGGCTTTAGGCCTCTTAGATATATTGAGGTTATTGAGTTGAGAGCATTTCAATTAGCCAAATTCGCTAATTGAAAATTTTGGAATGGTGTCCGGACAACTATTCGCTTAGGGTTAGTTCACGATTAATAAAAATAATAAGTATTTATAGTAAATTTTAAAAAAAGGAGGGTATGTGACGCTAGGGGATCGAAAGCTGGCGCAAAAGATTAAAACTTTGCGCATGGAAAAAAAGATATCTCAACAGGAGCTTGATCGAATGTGCGAGTTCACGATTTCGACGATCGCAAAAATTGAGAACCAGAAAAGAAAGGTTTTAGCTTTAGAGTTATCGAAGATCGCTTCTCACCTAGGAGTGAGTAGTTCGATATTTTTTGAAGAGGAGGGGCTTATGGCCTCATGTGATGAGTTGCTCGTTGTAAGAGCACTCAGACATATTTCCTTTGAAAACTATCAGATATTAGTGAGTCATCTCGAGTCCGACCTCTATTTTAAAGCTAAGGCTGAAAAACAAGAAACAAAGAAGAAGATTAAAAAACTTGTCGTGGATCTGAATAGACTAAGAGTCCAGGATTTACGACCGAAAGCAATATAAGGAGAAGAGAAAATGGGTTTAATTCATTTACCATTAGGTGAGAAAAGTAATGTGAGGCAGATGCCTCCAATTCCATCGACAGATCCACGGGACATCGCTTGTGTTCGATTTTCCGCTGAGCAAGCTGAAGAGATCATGGCAAACGACTATACCTTAAAGCTATTTCATGCGACCCGCATCGAGCCATTATCCCTAGCGGGCGTTTTAGAGCGCTTCGGTGAGCCCAGCGAGGATATGGCAAAAATAGTCATCGATCGATTTGTGAAGGCCGGTATTTTAGATGTCTCGCCTGGGGATAAATACTTTACAAAATATCCTGGAAATTTCCCCAATTTTACCGAGCATACGTATGATATGAATTTGGAATTAAATAAAGATGCACGAGTTTTTAAGCTCATGAAAGAAAATGCGGGGGATCGAGAGTATTGGAATACGCAGAGTTATTTTTCAACCGATGGATTTTTTACTGAAGAACAAACAATAGAAATAAGGAAGAAACTTATGGATATCAAATTTTTTATCAAGAATGCACTTAGAGCGAATATGGAAGAGGGAAGTTTAGATGGAAAAACATTTCGTCGGCATAAATTTTATGATCTCGTTTTAGGGTCATTTTTTGCGTTTTTTATTCTTATAGGGGGGGAAGCGAATGCTTCAAACGACCCAGGAGGACAGATTGCTCAATCTAAGCAAACGGAAAGGATGCAGTCCGCGTTAAAGTGGGCTGAGCAGATCAGAAATAACTCTAAGCGATTTTCGAGTAATGACCCTGGTTCACTGAATCAGCAAACAGCCTTTCTTTGGCGGTCGTCTTTAGAGCAGCCCACTTCATCGTCAGATGGCGGTTATGGCAATAGTTTTGTTTCTCCCGCAGTCACGCCGGGTGAATGTGGCGAGGAGCTAAAGTCACTAGGCTCTGTGCAAAGCCTAAGCTTCGAATGTAAGGAAGTGCTTTTTCATTTTTTAGTGAATCTTTGTGAACAGTTATCAGACGAAACTTATTGCTCAGATGCCAATAGTATTTAGTTAACATTTTTTTCAGGGGCGAAATTCGCCCCTATAACCACCAACATCAATTGGTGTGAATTGAGTTAAGAGAATCTGAATAACTCTGACTAAAGCGATGTCATGTCGGTTTTGTTTTTGCGGACTCGATTCTTTTTATAAATCATTTGCTTTTGATCATTGAGATACATTTTGACCATGATCTCAAATGAAATTTCATAAAGATTGGAAAGACCTTTAAAAGACTCAATAGCGGGACTGCACTTACAACGCTCCCAATTGGAGACAAACTGCGGTGAGGAGTAGCCTAATTTTTGAGCGACATCCCATTGGCTAAGACCAGACTCGACTCTTTTCTTTTTAAGAAACTTGCAGAACTTATCCATACTGACTCCTAGGCACATATATGTGTCTATTTAAGTTATAGCAGGTGCTCCATAATTAGCAAATGGCGAATTATAAAACTGCGTTAAAATCTCACATTGTCGCGACACATGGTTCTGTCGCGGCTTGGGCGCAGAAATATGAAGTCCCAACGGAGCGTTTTTATAATTTTCTTAAAGGAAAGTATAATCCGACCGTACTCACTCTTGAGAAATGGATGAAAGCCGCAGGTCTTGAAATGTCTTGTCATCCAAAGTCAGAAAAAATGCAGAAACGATAGATTTTTTTTTCTTAATAATTCTTAATATTTCTAACTAATGTCTGGACTGTGTTGCTCGCATCAAACCCGGAGCAATTAAATCCTTCAAGTTTTAACAATGAAACGTTTTGTTAAAAATTGACCGTGTACTAATTAACTGGCCCAAATGGATCTTAATCATTGTCGTGGCGAACTCGACCGATGGAGGGGTTAAACATGAAGATGGCGGCTCGTGAGTCATGCCATCCAAGATCTATCCAAGTTTTGGAGCAGAGGAAGCGTATAAATTCGAGACGTTGGCTTCAGAAATTGTGTAAAGATCCGATAAGGGATCGTGAGAAAATCCCTAGCTGTACTTTATTTTACATCTTCAAGATGGGTTGCGGCCTTCCTCGTGCTTATGGGGGTGGGATTTCCTAAAGCCTTAGCGCAGGTGCCCTCAAGTTTTACCTATCAGGGGCAAATCACAAAAGCGAGCGGTCAACCTTTGGAGGCTAATCCTGTGGTGTTTAATGTGAGAGTGTACTCTCCCACCAACGATTGCCTTCTTTACGAAGAGCAGCATTCAATCAACATGCTGGGAAGTGACGGGGCGTTTAGTTTAAATGTTGGGAATGGGATTCGCTCAGGCTCTGACTACGAGGACACATCTCTGCTTTCAGACATTATGAAAAACTCGATCAGTTTTTCTGGAATCACCACGTGCAGTTCGGGATCAAGCTATAGCGCCTTAGCTGGCCATACTCGAAAAGTTCGCATTAGCTACAATGATGGCTCAGGAAGTGTCACGTTAGCTCAGGACTTTCATTTACAAAGTGTGCCGTACGCGTGGTACGCGAATAGTCTTCAAGGTTTTACCGCATCGAATTTTGTGCAGATCAATCCCGGTCAAAATATCACGCAAACTAATTTGGAAAATCTTTTAGGTGGGACGAACTACAACACACTCTATAATTTGGCTTCGGGTACGTCGGCGAGTCCGTTAAATCTTAACAATCAGCAGATTAAAAATTTGAGCGATCCGACGTTAGCCCAAGATGCGGCGACAAAAAATTACGCCGATACGAAGATCGCAGGAGCTAACATTGATGTAAGTACCGTCGGTGCAGGCGTGGGAAATGGGCGAGTGCTTTCGTGGAACGCGACTTTAAGTCGTTGGGAAGCGATTACGCCTGTAACGACAGATGCCACAAAACTTCCTTTAGCTGGTGGCACCATGGCCGGGAATATCAACATGAGTGGAAGTCAGGTCTTAAACTCAGGCCACATCACCCTGCAAAATTTAAGTACGATCACCCTAGGAAAATTCACGAATACTCAAGAAGCCACACTCGGATCAACTTTGGGTATCGGCAACAAGGGTGCCGCTTGGTACAATAGCGATACGGATAAAATCATGTACTGGGACGGGAATAGCGCGGAGGCCGTAGGTAGTGGCGGCGGAGGAAATGGGGACATTGAAGCCATAGCGACTGTCGCGGGATCAGCACTCACGGGTGGCGTGACAAGTGGCACGGCAACTCTTTCCGTAGTCACTGATAACTCATCCATTGAAACCAACGGTTCAAATCAACTACAAGTGAAAGATGCGGGAATTGGCAATACAAAACTTTCTGCGAATGCGGTCACAAGTAATAAGATTGATGACGGTACTATAGCGACAGCAGATATCGGCAATAGCCAGGTCACCGATGTTAAGATTAATTCTGTCTCGGTAAATAAGATCGCAAATGGCCTCGGGTTATACTTTAATTATCAACCAAATGGTGGAGCTTGTGCTGTCGGTGAAGTTTTAAAGCTGACCTTAAACGGGTGGGAGTGCGGGATAGACAACAACTCCGGCGGGGTGACAACGGTTTTTGGACGAAATGGTGCCGTTATAGCTCAATCCGGGGATTACATCGCCACTCAAATTACAAATACTCCGGCGGGAAATATTGCCGCGACCACAGCTCAAGCCGCTCTTAATGAATTAGATACTGAAAAATTAAATAAATCCGGCGACACAATGACGGGCGCACTTATACTTCCCGCAAATGGCTTAACTGTGGGAACGACACAGTTCACAGCTTCAGGCGGAAGTATCGGGATTGGAACTGCCACACCTTCTACAAAATTAGATGTGGAAGGCACTTTGCAGATTGGCGATGGAGGAGAAACGTGCTCTGTCGCTGCGAACGCCGGAATGATAAAATATGCTTCAGGATCGCTTCAATACTGTAATGGATCATCGTGGCAGATATTAGGAATCAGCGGTGCCGGACTCACATCCCTCGGCGGTCAAACCGGAAGTACGCAGACATTTGCGGTGAATAGCTCAGGCAACGCTCCTGCGATCACTTCGGGAAGTAATATACATACCTTAAGCATTCCGCTGGCTAGTAGCTCGGGCGTGACCTCTGGGACAATTTCGAAAGCCGATTACGACGCCTTTACCGCAAAATTATCTGCTGTCACTGGAAGCAGTTTAAATTCTGCAAGACTCTGGGTGGGAGATAGTTCAAATCTTGCACAGCCTGTGAATCTAAGTGGGGATGCGACTTTGTCAAATACCGGCGCTCTGACTATAGCTAACAACGCGATAACGTCTGCAAAAATTAATGACGGCGCGATTACAAATAGTGATATTAATTCCAGTGCTGCCATCGCCTGGAGTAAAATTGATAAAACGGGTGCCACCGCTACGGATGTGGGAGCGGCACCAAGTGCGCGAAATGTAAATACGAACTCGGGTTCGGGACTGAGTGGCGGCGGTGATCTTTCGGCCGATCGAAGTTTATCCATAAATGTGGATGATTCAACAATTGAGATTTCAACGAATACCGTGCGGGTGAAAGATAGCGGAATTACTAATGCTAAAATTAATTCGGTCGGAGTTTCAAAAATCACAAGTGCTGCGACAGAGTATTTTTCGTACATGCCAGCGGGGACTGAGTGTTTAACTAACGAAGTTTTAAAGTGGGATGCCGCGAGTGACCGCTGGATCTGCGGAGCGGACAATAACTCAGGTGCAGTGACCAGCGTATTTACCAGAACTGGAGCTGTCGTAGCTCAAAGTGGGGATTATACAGCGACTCAGATTTCAAACACTCCTGCTGGAAATATCGCCGCAAGCACAGCGCAAGCGGCACTTGACGAATTGGATTTAGAAAAAGTAAATAAATCGGGCGATGCCATGACCGGCGCACTCGCCTTAAATGCTCAAAGCGAACTCCGTTTTGCGGATGGTGATTCTTCAAATTACCTAGGCCTCCGAGCTCCGGCCACGGTAGGTACAAACATCACTTGGACTCTTCCATCAACAGATGGAACTAATGGACAAATTCTAAGTACAAATGGCTCAGGAGTTCTCAGTTGGGCCAACGCCTCAAGTGGATCTGTGACAAGTTTAACGGGTGACGTGACATCCACCGGGTCCGGCGCGGTAGCGACAACAGTGGTTAAACTTCAGGGCTATGATGTGGCGACAACGGCTCCAGTGGATGGACAGTTTTTTAAGTACATTGGCGGTGGCAGTACAGAGTGGCTGCCCGCAGATATTAAATTTTTCGATATCAAAGATAACTTAGGGAATTCCGCGTTTGTGGGAATGGGCTCTTGCACGAATGGTCAGACGGTGAAGTGGTCAAGTTTGACCGATACCTTTGAATGCCAAGCTATTGGAAGTTTACCAGGAAGTGTGATCGCCTCTGGAACGATTGATGCGGCTCGCTTACCTGCGGCCAGTATTAGTGCCGATGGAATTGTGAATCAAATTGCACAGAGTTTTTCAGGCATTAAGACGTTTGTGAATAATATGATCGCGCAAGGCACTCTTACCGTAACGGGATTACTGACTGCTAATGGTGGAGTGAGTACCACGACATTAACCACATCTGGCGCTATTAGTGCCAGTGGAGACATCGTAACTTTGGGCGGAGTTAAAATCGGAACGGTAGGTACGAGCTGTAACGGCACGACAGAAGGGACTATTCGCTATAATTCCTCAGCTAAAAAAATGGAATTCTGTAACGGAACGATCTGGGCTAACATCTCTTCAGGAACGCAAGCCAGTCTTGCCATCGGAAGCCCCAGTTCAAGTTTAGTCAAATCAGGCCCCGTCACCTACACAGTCACTTATGGATCTGGTACGGATACCGCGACAATTACGTTAGCTGTAGGGAATATCACTATAGGCGGCTCGGCCACCGCTGGGTGTAGCGTGACGAGTGTGACTGGTGCCGGCAGCACGCGCACGGTGACGGTGAATGGCTGCACCGGCACAGGCAATGTGAGCATTTCGATTGCGGCTAATACCGCCCAGAGCACTACCGGAGATCAAGCTCCTTCAGCAGGGCCGTCAAGTACCTATAACGTAGATAATACGGGTCCTACAGCGCCGACGGGAGTAAGTCTTGGTAGTGTGCCCTCAAATCTCACTAATAGCCCGACAATCACCTATAGTGCAGCCAGTGATGTGGGTGGGAGTACTGTGGCTAACCATCAAGTGAGAATTGAAAGAACTTCCGATAACTTTGTTATTTATAACTGGACTAATCATACGAGCGGTAGCGATGTTGGAAGCTTGTCGTTAGCTACTAATACTCAATATTCCGTCTACGTAAGAGCCATGGATGCATTAGGAAATATTGGAACCGCGACAGCGGCGACGAACTGGACAACGATTAACGACCCGTGTTTAGGAAGCCCATCGCCAGGGACTACGTGTGCGGGTGGAGCGATTTATCTGGGAAGTTTAAGTCCTGGAGCTACCTCAGGGAGTGGAACGGATAAGTATATGACCACTCCCGGCGGTTGCGGAGAAATCCCTGCGGGGCAACAGGGCGGCGGATCGGGTTCAACGATATGGCCGAATGCAGATTTCACTCCTACATGCTCAGGAACGGATAGCTTAACCAAAACTTGGAATGACGGGTCAAGTAACTGGTACGATATTCCAGGGCTTACGAACTATACATCAACAATAGGGACAGGCGCAGGAGCTTCCAACACGGACCAATATTACGGAAGTCAGAATACAGGCAATATCGTTGCAATAACTTCAGCTGGGCAGGGCGGTTACCATGCGGCGGCGAGATACTGTGATCGCTTGTCTTATGGTGGCTACACCGATTGGCATTTACCTAATCGCTATGAATTAAATTTATTTTATACGAATCGCGCAAGTATTTCGGGGCTAGATCAAACCGGAAACTGGTATTGGGCCTCCACGGAGTACAATAATACTGATTCGTGGATTCAGAGGTTTAGCGATGGCTACCAGAAAGTGGCAATACTAAGAACTTTGCCTACAGGGTACGTTGTGTGCGGAGATTTTAAACACGTAAGTGTTTAAATGGATGATTTAATTATTTAATGATTTTAACCCCACCCCGTTAGGGGTGGCGATTTTAAGTTGTTATAGGAATAGTAGGATGTCTCGCTATAAACATCTTCCGATCTACAAATTGACCTACGAACTGCTGGAGCGAATTCATCGGGTCACAAAAGATTTTCCGCGAGAATATAAATTCACCTTGGCGCAAAATCTCCAGCAGGAGGTGATCGAGCTTGTGGTTTTGATTTACAAAGCAAACGCCTCGGCTCAAAAAATTCCTGTGATTGAGACCATGTTAGAGAGACTGCAAGTTGTAGAACTTCTCGTGCGCTTAGCGCACGATTTAAAAATTTTATCCTTAAAAAACTACGCGTCGTTAGTGGAGATGACCGAATCCATCAGCAGGCAATCTATGGGGTGGAAGAAGTCTCTGACTCGAGCTAAATAAATAAGTAAAAGTACATCAAAATTTTAATGTTCCAAAAAAGTCGATGCGATTTTTGCTGATCCTTTAAGCTAGCGGTGTGCTTTTACTCATTGTGTCTAAATAAAAAAAGTTGATTTATATTTACTTTACATAGATTTTGTTTACAAAGCAAAGGGGTTAGCCAGAATCGATTGGAGTTACGGCTTAATCGAGAGAGCGTCTCAAATCTCGGGATGGATTCGGTTGGAAAAGTAATTGTTTTACGAAAAAGCCAACCTATGTTTTTTCGACGCTAACGATGAGTTCGCGCGGAAAAGTCACAGACTTGAAGGTTCGGGTTCTGTGTTCAAGGAGTGATCCATCGCAATGTTCGTCGAAGTTGCGCTGTCGTTGGGCCTCCACGGAGTACAATAATAATAATTCGTGGATTCAGAGGTTTAGCGATGGCAACCAGAATAACAATAATAAGAACAATGCCTACAGGGTACGTTGTGTGCGGAGATTGGGCCCCTTTGCTTTTATTCTAAAGCGGGGAGAGGCCAGTTTATGGATTTAGAATTTCAGGAAGTAGTTGAGGCTTATTATTCCTGTCGAAGAGGAAAGCGAAATTCGGTGTATGCCTTAGATTTTGAGTTCCATCTGGAGGAAAATCTCTTTGCTCTCTATACAGAAATTAAGGAAAAAAAGTATAAAATCAGTCGAAGTATCGCGTTTGTGATCGAGCAGCCGAAAATCCGTGAGATCTGGTCTGCGACCTTTAGAGATCGTATCGTTCATCACATTATATTCAATCGCCTGGTTGATCGGTTTCAGCCGCGATTTATTAGAGATTCTTTTGCGTGCATTCGGCATCGTGGGACTTTAGACGGGTCCAATCGTCTCTTTTCCGGCATGCGGTCTATCACAAGCAACTGGCAAAAGGATGGCTACTTTCTGGGAGCGGATGTAAGGAATTTCTTCGTAAGTATTCATAAGCCTACGTTATTTAAAATTGTTGAGCCAAGGGTTGTAGAGCCGTGGTTATTGGATCTTATTTATCAGGTGATATTTCACGATCCTAGAGAGAACTGTTTAATGAAGTCTAAACCGGAGGCTTTCGGACGTGTGCCAAAGCATAAAAGTCTTTGGGAAACTTCGTCTGATCGAGGCCTACCAATTGGAAATCTCACAAGTCAATTTTTCGCTAACGTTTACATGAATGAGCTCGATCAGTATGCGAAGCATATTCTTAGAGCCAGATATTATTACCGCTATGTAGATGATATAGTGATTTTAGATCCTTCGAGTGATCGATTGAATCGCTGGTTAGATTGTTTGCAGGAATATCTCATGGATCGGTTAAAGCTAGAATTCCATCCGTTTAAGAAAAGAATTGGGTTAATTCACCAGGGAATTGATTTTGTAGGCTATGTACACAAACCTTCTCGGCGCTATATAAGGACTCGCACTCTCAATAAAATGAAATCCAGAGTAAGTCAGTGGCGAAAACGATCGGATTTATTTGATGAAGATGTACTTGATGAGCTTCGCTCATCCATGAATTCTTATCTGGGAATAGCGAAGTGGGGAGCGTCCTATAAAATAAGAAGAAAAATTATGGAAAAGATCGATTGTCTATTCGTCGCTGGAGATCAAAATTGTAGCAAAATCGTGCTCAACCGGTCTCGAACTGCTTTGAAAAAATTGTAGAGTTACTCGGGTATTAAATTTTGTGGATAGGAGATTCGCTGGAGCGCTTGCTGGAAATACATAAGGATTACGATTTGCCGAAAGCATTTGGCAAATCCTCGGTTGCGCTCCTTGCTATTTATTTACAGGCAGTAGTAATTGTTTCATTACTTTTGTATGTTCAGAAACGTACTCAAATTTATTGTTCAGTGGATGGTTGGGGGCAAAATCTTAGTGTAGCCGTCCTTAGTGTTCTAAGGTTTTTTGTTCCACATAACCTTAACAATATGGGTTTCATATACTAGTTTCCAGCCAATTTAAAGAATAGCCTTATCTTGAGATTTACTATTGTTGCATAAATCATTGGCGCTTATTTCCTAAAGAAAATGTGGGATTAGGGGCGAACCCCATTTTCATGCGCTTAACCAATACCCTTTTCATTTCGTGATTAAGGTAAGGGACACTCTGAACAAAGCCTATGCATAGTGCGCCCACAAAATTACTTTCACTAACGTGCTCATATTACCTCTCATAAAGTTTAAAGGTCCAGAGTGAAGTCGACCGACACAGTTTTCCAAAGGCAATTACCACACTTTGCGCTCCTAAATTATGAGTTTTCAGAGAGAAAGTTACCACATCGCTACCACACAAAATCCACACGATAGGGTTATTTCTGGTGATTTCGGGTTATATTTAAGAAAGTGAGATGTAACTAAGTTATTGAAACTATTCGGTTTTGATTTTCAATACTTAAAGCTGATTTTGCAAAATAAGGGCGGGACGGGTGGTGATGTCGGCACGATTCGAACGTGCGACCGTCTGCTTAGAAGGCAGATGCTCTATCCAACTGAGCTACGACACCATGGATATGACGCCGTTGAAAGCGCCGTCGAATTACAATCTCTTGATAATTAGCGAAGATACTTGAGCAATTCAACCGCCGGGTCAGATGGCGGTGAGCGTCGTAAATGGGATCCGCATTCGCTTTGACTCCTCTGTAATTTTTATCCATAAGGAGGTGAGTCTAAGTCCACAGTGCTCGCTCAGTGAGCACATCACATTTTACTTAAGGGGAGATAAGTATGTTGAGTCGTATTCTTTTTGTTTCGTTACTTTTGACAGCCACCGGAGCCAGGGCCGAAATGCCGTTGGAGTCCTACGAACTGGGTCCACAAGGGGACACCGAAGAGTTAAATCCATTCCGTCCCGACATCGACCAGCATCTCGAAGAATTTGATCACATTTACGAAGAAGAAACGGGGATTTCTCCTTTTCTCGAAGGCTACGGGCAGGAGGACAACAGTCGTTCCGGCTGTAAGCGTGACGAGTGTCATGTTTGGGCGCGAGTGAACCGGGCCACTCAAGAGCTCACGCTTTACATTGGCGGCGAAGTTTCTTACGTCTGGGATGTGTCGACGGGAGCTGCCGGCCATGGAACTCCCAAATTTGATCGTCATCCGAACGGTCGTATTTACGATAAGTATTCTTCCTCCAAATATCCCGGCGGTGACTACAAGGGATTAGGAAACATGCCGTATGCGGTATTTATCGAAGGCGGCTTTGCGATCCATGGAACTCCCGAAGCCAATTGGCCACTATTAGGCCAGAAAGCTTCTCATGGCTGTATCCGTTTACATCCTGACAATGGATTTATTTTTAATCGTCTCGTCCGCGACAACGGGATCGAGAACGTGTGGATCACTGTTGAGTAGATCGATGAGGAAGAAGAGGGCTTAGAGGCCCTGTTTGACCTTTGAATTTATGAGGGCCGCTCATCACTGGGGGCGGCACTGATGGAATCTAAAATCTTGTAGGAGATTTTAGAACATTCGTTTTGCGGAGTTGAAGTGAGTATCGCTGTGATGGACTCTTTGGAATTTCCGCACTGAAAACGAATAAAGTAGTGAGTGGATCCTGCGCCTTCAGTATGAATCGCCGTCATAGAAATCATCAAATCCACGTAAGATTCCTTACAGGTCTCCTCGGCAATTCCTTGGGCTTTGGCTTCGATCAGCGGAAGCGCTTCCACATCGGCGCAGTCGACCACCGGCTCGTAACTGCTGCTCGCCGCATGAGCCAACTTCACATTAAAAATGAGCAAGGGCACAATACAGATCATGAACAGTTTCATCGTCAACTCCTTTTGATTTCCGGTGGTCGACCCATCTCTTTCTTATCGCACCAAATGTCGGATGGGATTGCTCACAGATTTTCCGTAATCTGCAGAGATCGACACTGCGCTAAAATCGTAAGTGGCTCCGGCTTCCAATTGTCCGTAGATGCTGACCTGATGATTCACTCTTAAGCGGTTGTCTGCCGTTGTGAGAGCTTCTTCGCCGGTCGCAATATTTTTAAATAGGACTTGGGATGTTGTAGGAATATTTGTATCCCAGGCGAGAGTCACCATGCCTTCCACGTTTTCGACGATGCGGAAGTTACTAATGGTTGGAACTGTTCCTTCAGTGCAAGGATTAAAAATCGCAAACGCCGGAAGATTCCAGTTGTCGGCGTGGATGGGTTTCCAACCTCGGCTTAAGATTTCGTTATAAGCAGCACGTGGCTTTGAATTGTTATGCCAGTCAAAGAATAAATCATTTCCGCTTTGACCGCACCGAGGATCTTTAGGCGTGGAGCTCGAAACTTTTCTCCACATCGGAATCATCGCAATGTGATAACGTGGACCTTGATAGTAGTCCATTTGCACTAACACTTCGGACTCGCTAGTCATCTCGATGCGCTCACCACAGCCCATGCGTGTCGGATGAGTGCCGTCATTATCAACGACAATTTTATAATTTCCATCGGGCTGACGAATTTTTATCGTCGCTCCGTCGTCGGAGAGAAGGGCGAGTTCGTAGGTGCCCTCTTCGTCTTGAGGAGCCAGTTTTAATACCGACGTAAAGCGAAGAGCGAAAAACTCCACAAGATCTTGGCCGGAATCGTTTTGAACCATTCCGCCGGTCTGCTTGGGGAAGCCCATGTCAAATTTACGAGTGGGCACATCGAGACTGGAAAAAAAGAAGGTCTGCTTGGATTTAATTCCATTATTAATATAAGCGAGCACATCGAACCACTCGTTTTGACCGCTGCCGCGATAATAGAGTTGGGCGATGAGACCATCATTGGGGCCGGGAGCTCCTGGCTCGAAAGGATCACAAACGACCTTATTCAGCGCGTAGACATTGGCGTCGAAAGTTGCGAGTGGCCCTTGCTCGGGATTGTCGGCGACAATCGAATTTGTTTTAGAGTTGAGGCAGCCTTGTAAGAGGCACAGTGAAAGAACTACGGTCATCCCTTTGACGATTCTCTGCTTTTGTAATCCACCAAACATTGAGCATCCTACTCCCCCGTATCTGTTGATTATCATAGGACTAATGGAGGCGCGGGGGAAGAGGCTAGAGATGTCTCGGATTGAGATCTCACCAAGAGTTCGACAAATTGTTGAAGATCTCCTGAAAAATGGGCCCCACGTCGAGGTCCTGTAAAAAACCTCAACATAAAAAATAGCTTTAGAAAATCTGAGTGGAGATGGCGCGAGGAGAAAAATATAAATCTTTGTCTTAATTTAAGAAGGTGGTAAAAAATCAATCTATGAAAACCTATTTTTCCACGATCAATCCCACCACCGAGAAGACTTTAGAAAAATTCAAATACGCCACAGAGAGCGAAGTGCAGTCTCTGATGAAGCGATCGCAAGCGGCCTTTGAGCGTTGGTCGCATACATCCTTGCAGGATCGCCAGGAGCATATGTTGGCTCTGGCGCAACAATTACTCAAAAATAAAGAGGCGTTGTCCCGAAGCATGACCCACGAAATGGGGAAGCCGATCGTGCAGTCCCAGGCGGAGGTTGAAAAGTGCATACAACTGATCGAGTT
Source organism: Bdellovibrionales bacterium (assembly GCA_019750295.1). Lineage (NCBI taxonomy): Bacteria > Pseudomonadati > Bdellovibrionota > Bdellovibrionia > Bdellovibrionales > Bdellovibrionales bacterium. The sequence goes on from JAIEOS010000142.1 coordinate 14,940, forward strand.
TTGCGTGGAAGAGTCCAAGACGGCTCTTGCAATTAAAAAACACAAAGGCTTCGAGATTCATAGCGCGCCTCAAGGGATTATTTTTGGAATTATGCCGTGGAATTTTCCACTGTGGCAGGTTTTTCGATTTGCCATTCCGACCATGCTTGCAGGTAACTGCGTGGTGGTGAAACATGCCGAAAACGTCGCCGGGACCTCGTTGCTGATCGAGGACGTGTTTAGAAAAGCGCGAATGAATGATGTCTACACCAATATTTTGGTCGATCATCAAGGTGCGGCGGAGCTGATCGGTTCGCCGATGATTCGAGGAGTAAGTCTTACCGGGAGCACTCGCGCCGGAAAGTCCGTGGCGGAAACCGCCGGAAAACACTTAAAAAAAGTGGTTCTGGAGCTCGGCGGAAATGATGCCTACATCGTTTGCGAGGATGCAAATCTTGAACTGGCTGCACAAAAAATGTTTCAAGCGCGGATTTTAAATGCAGGGCAGAGTTGTATTTCCGCCAAGCGATTGATCATCCACCGTCAAGTGATTCAGCCGGTCACGGACTTGTTGATTGATCAAATGGAAAAATTGAAAGTGGGCGATCCCCTTTTAAACACCACTGAAATGGGACCCGTGGCGCGCAAAGATTTGTTAGAGGGCCTACTTCAGCAACTGGATCAGATGATGAAGCTCGGCGCCCAGGTGAAGTACACTCATCCGACGTTGCTCACTAAGGGTTTTTTCTTGACGCCAACGATTGTTCATCAAGATCCTTCCATCGCATTTAATGAAGAAGTCTTCGGACCGATTTTTACCTTAATTCCCTTTGAAAATGATCCCGACGCGATCCAAATTGCAAACTCGACGCCTTACGGCCTCGGGGGCGCGGTGTTCAGCGGAGATTCTCATCGAGCGTACTCCATCGCGCAAAGTATGGACACGGGCTCTGTGGCCGTAAACGACTTTTTTAGATCCTCTCCCGAACGACCCTTCGGTGGAGTCAAAGACTCCGGCTACGGCCGCGAGCTTGGCGAAGAGGGCTTCTACGAATTCGTAAACAAAAAAGTCATCGTCAAAAAATAAACTCTCCCGGCTCACGAGAAATTCATCCCCGGTCGTGAATAATTCAATCGACGGGGAGATTTATGTTTATGCCGTTTTGCGCAGAATCTCTCCTGCACCTCGAGAGAAGAGTTGGCGACATTTCATCCATCCATGAGAGCGTTGTCGTCTTGGCATCCAGCCAAGCCGAATTAAACCGGGTTTACTACTTTGATTTCATCCAGAAAACAAAATCCCACACAAATAGAAAGCCCAAGGGGCAAGGATGCCCCGCGCGGAAGGCCTCCACGGATGGACAGATCGAGAACAATAATCCCTGCTGTTCCAGAGGAGAAAATGGCAAATTACTCACCCCATCGCCGCACTTCGCGAATCCCCAAACATCAGGTCCCTTTCCCAATCTCCGATTCGTTTGCGGTTATTTATGATATCAG
>JAIEOS010000143.1 GCA_019750295.1 Bdellovibrionales bacterium
TATCCGCCCCGTAAGACGACTCCCCTCGCCGAACAGACGAGAAACTTCCATCAACTGTCTAGTGACCCCAGCGAGAGCGGAAATCACGATGACAGGGGGAAGTGTTTCCTCTGCCTGCGAATCCATTTGTCGCTTGACGAAGCCGACAAGGCGGGATACAGCCGAGGCGTCTGCCACGGATGTACCACCGAATTTCATGACTACCATGGCTGCCTCCAAATACGAGTAAAAGTGGTTGGGAAAGGGGGTCCAACCTCATACTATACATTTTTTATAAAAAAGTTAAGCGCTACCTATTTTATGGTTTTTCCAGTCTTTATGACATGGTCAATGAGGGTGTAGGTATACCCCAGTTCATTATCGTACCAGCAGGCCGATTCTTTGCTTTGTGGACCTTTCATGGTCTTAGTATATCAAAATTTAGGAGGAAAAACCCCCCGCTCGCTCACCTGCTGAAATTCCGAGAAATTCTCAGAAGCTCGGCAGGCGGGCGAGGTGTTTAATTTTTTGCTGTCAAAGGACTTACACAGCAATTTTACTCGAACTCCTGACACATAGCAAGCAACAAAAAGGACCCTGTTAACAAGTTTTTAAAGAAGGATATTTAGCTTTGACAACCCCTGAAGCTCGGGCTTTTTTGTCCCCTTTTTTGGCCTTTTCTCGCATATAAATCTCATGAATCGTTGACCTTGTAAGAGGCTTTCCGGTCCGGTTATTCGTATAGCGATTTGCGAGACTCGCAAAGGAATACAGGACCGGATCAAAGTCATGCAACATGACGATCTCATCGTTTCTTTCTTGATTGGGCTTATTTGCCATAGTTCTGTAATAATATTCGATTTTTAGAAAACGAAAAGGAGGAATTAGAATTTTGCGTACTTTCCACCACCCTGTGTGCGATGGACAGTTGTGCGCTTTGGCATATTTGTGTAGTCGGGATGTGCAGGGACATTTCCATTCTGCATAAATTCGACAAACGCCCCCAGAAGTTCTTGGGCATTATCCATATCCTTCATGTGTGCAAGACTCTTAAGGTTTTTATTGAGTCGCTCCTTGTCATGTTTGGGATTGGTAGGGATGGCCTTTTGCTGGAAGAGGTTCCATCGCTCTTTAAGATCGTTACCCCACATCATTGTGTAAAACTGCGAGCTCTCAAGATTTGAGTGACCGAGAATGTTTGTGACATCGGCACTTGCCCCACCTTCTTTGATGATTTTTCGGCCACCATAATGACGCGCAGAGTGTGCGTTGAATATCGATGGTAGGCCGGCATGATTTGAGGCAACTCGAAATGCCTCGCATACACCGCGACCAGACATTCTTCTACCGCGCACATCGTACTTGCCGCACTTTCGAATCGAGGTAAAGACGGCATTGGTATCCTCGTAGACCATATCTTTCTGGATCTCTGCTTTCTTTTTCAGCCACGCCTTGATGTACTTACCAGTTTGTGCGGTCCAGAATATTTCTCGGATGGGACGGCGACCTCTCGACTTCTCAGTCTTTATGATGGCGCTACCTGAATGGTCTTTGTTGAATTGAAGGTCGTCTACATCCAATGAAATGATTTCGCCTGCTCGAGCCCATGAATCCCAGATGATGTGTATGAGCGCGCGATTGCGGATGTGTACAGGATCGTCGTCGTTCGGTATCGACTTCACCAGCTTCTTGAAGTCATCCTCGTTAGCAACTCGAGGGATATTAAATTCTTTTTTCGGCAATGGAATCAGTGACTCGTTTATGCATCTGTACCCACGCAGATTGTAGTATTCAAAAAACTTACGCAGCGCAAGTGCCACGATATTAATTCCGTTTCGCTTCCACCCCATACGCTCCATTTCTTTTAAATAATGGAGGATGTGTTGGATCTGGATTTGCTCGATTTCTGGATCGCCCATGACGAGACAGAAAATTCGAAGGGCGCTATCGTAGCGGACCACAGTGTGGCCCGTTACTTTAAACCCTCTCCAATTCTTAAATTCTTCTATTGCTTGGCTTAATTTCATATCGGCCAACCGAAAAGTCCACCCGATGCTAGTCAAAGTGGACTTTTGGTGACCGCAGCCTTTTAATAAAATTAATCGGCTTCGCTCATTCCCAAGCTTGGGATACGAATCTCTTTCGAGCTCGCACTATCATTTTACTCTATCCCTTCGGGACATAGCAAGCTGATGCTTGGTTCAAAGTCCATTGCTAGCATCTAGCCGTTAGGCCAGATCCCTTTCGGGACAACGGATCGCTTTATTCGATTGTCACTATAATCTATTATAGTGGCTAGCCATTGTCAACGAGGACTTTGTATGGTTTAAGTAGAACGCAACTAAAACATCTAAAAAGTCAATTAAAATAAGGGTTTTTTGAGCATAAAAGAGAAAAGTCGCACCGCCTTTTGAGCGATGCGACTGTGTTTTCATGAAGAAGGAC
>JAIEOS010000144.1 GCA_019750295.1 Bdellovibrionales bacterium
TCGTACTCGGCCAATTTGCTATCCAACTTTTCGAGAAGAATATGGAAATTTTGGGGAGCTTCGGCCACTGCGGTTTGAATTTCGCTCACAATCGGAGGGATGATGATGAGTAATAAAAGAATAATTCCGACACCAACCGTGGCCACGACTGTGGCGGTCGAGGCCGAGCGACTAAAGCCCTTTTTCTCCAGCCACTTCAGGAGCGGTAATGTGGCATACGCTAAAAAAAATGCGATGCAAAGTTGGAACAAAGCGGAGCCCAGTCCAACAAAAAATAAAGCGATGAACAATAATAAAGTTCCAACAACCGCAACTTCTTTAATCATGGATTTTTTAAGAGTCATCATGTCCAAGATTTAACTCTGATAAGCATTAGCGGCAATGAAATTCAGAGCCTAGCATCAATAATTTAATCTTGGAGCCTTAGGTGGTCGTCAGATCCGTTTTCATGCGCAAAAGTGGAGGGGTTATTAATACAAATGCGACAACAAAAACCATCGAAAGAATGACGAAAGCGTCATGGATCCCACGAAGATCAATGAAAGATCCGATAAAGGGGCCTAGAATTCCAAAAGTAAAACGGAACATAAAACTGAGCATAGAGTTTGCCGTCGCTCGCAGCTCGGCGCTCAGACGCATGTTAATTTGATCTCTGAGCGTGACATTGTTTAAGCCTCGAGAAAAATAAATGAGTAAACCGCCCATGATCCCGACGATGACTTGATCAAAGGTCATCAATATATATCCACTGAAACAAAAAATCGGAATGGTGAGCATGACGGCCCGTAATCCAAATCGGCGTTGGAGATAAGGCGCACTGAGAGCTGCGAAACCGATGGAGAGAGTGTAAAAGGCCCAAAGGATTCCAAAATATTTGAGATCAATCTGGAGATGTGTCCAATATTTCTGAAGCGACCAAATGATAATAAAGTTGGCGAGAAACCAGACGACAAAGTTCATAGATAAAAGCCGCATTAAGCGATTATCGACAAATAACTTGCGAGCAACTTCGGGAATATGGTCCCATTTAAAAGCGCGCTTGCGCGCAATGTTGGGCTCCTTCAGAGTCAAAGCTGAGAGAAAGGGGAGCCACGAAATAATCATCTGGGTGAAAATCACGTGGCGAAAAGAAAAGGTCACGAGAAATCCACCAATCAACGCTCCACTCGCTTCACCTAAAGAGTAGGACCACTGCGAAAACGACAGGGCTTTGGAAGCGCCTTCGTGGTGTCTTTTGTCCAAAGGTAGCGAATCATAAAGAAGGGCGACATCGCAACCCGATATAAAACCTAAAGCAATGCCCACTAATACTTCGTGCAGAAATAATCCCCAAAAACTGGTGGCGTAGCTGAGCACGAGGTATCCCAGTGCCGAGATGATCGAGCCAATGCATAGACTGAGTTTTCTCCCGTAAAGATCGGCGAAGTAACCCGCGGGAATATCAACAAGCGCCACCGATAAGCCAAACGCGGCCTGGAGTTGGAAAAACTCGGTCACCGTCATCCCCAGCGATGCGTAGTAGGGATACAGAATCGGCAACACGATGATAAAGAGCCAACTAAAATTAAAAATATAAACGCGACGGACTGGGTTCACGATTTCCTATTTTAGCCGAAAGCCTTCGGATGACAACGAATTGGAAGATTTACTGGCCTGTTTAAGAGTTCGACGAAGTGACGTTTTGGGGCGCTCGAGCCCGCCGTAAAATGTTTTCCGTCACCGCACTTGAAGTTGAGAGCCGTTTAAACCGGCAGGGACACGGTATCCTTATTGCGAAGTACTCCCCCGAGGCTGTGGATTTCCATGACCTCATTGGAGTAGGGTATGAAAACATTATCAGTATTACTTTCGGCAATTTTAATGGCCTCAACGGCCAGTGCTGCCGAATTACAAAAAGTACCAATGAACAAAACTGTCAAAGAGATCGTTACGCAGCAGTGTAAAGATGTCGGAGGTACTTTCACCATCGTCTGCCATTGCGGAACTCAAAGAGATCCTTTGGCGGTGTCATTAGCCGCCGTGGCTTTAGTTAAGGACAAAAAAATCAATTCTCAAACTTTGGGAGTGATCAATCCATTTGTAGAGGTCTGTACTCAGGGCATAGACCTGCAGTCCGGTTTAATGAAGGAAACCGTGGCCTCTCGTTTAGCAGATATTTTAGCGATCACGAATAACAGTGTTCTCTCCAACGCGAGTTTGGTTGAGGAAATTGATACATTAATTAAGATTGGTTACTTGGATCTCGATAGCGTTCTTAAATACATCACCGATGATAAATATAAGGTGGGCGTAAAAAACCGTCTCGCAGAGATTAAAGAAAAATTACAGAAGGCTCAGGCCAATTTTTCGTCGAATTCAAATCTGACCCAGGACGCTCAGGCTCGCACCAAAAATTTTCTTAAACTTAAAGCGATTGAAGATCTGAATACGGCGGTAGGATTCGACATTCAAGCGGCGCAAAAAGTGTTTATGACCATTCGCGCTCAATTGCCGGCTCAATCTCATCGTATGAACCGCGATGAGGCCGTTAAGTTTATCGAGTCGTTAAGAGCCAATTCAAAAGAAATGGCGAGAAACTTGGGACATACCGTTCTCAGTAATGCGAAATCTGGAGTGACCGGTGTTGTCCGCGGTGCTGTGATCGCGAGTGCGGCTCAGTTAACTGGCTTTAACCTGGAGTGGCTGAGCTATCTCGATCCGATTAACGTTTTTATCCAAACAGTAACGCCAGTTCCTGCGTTGGCTCATACCCGAACTCAGGTTCTCGCGATGAACCCAACAACCATGTATGATGTTACAAATTTTGTTTTGCGGGAATCGACACAAGTTTATCTTCGCAACAACGTTAACTTTGTTCGAGACGCGGGCGAGACGGGAATGTTTAATCTTTTTGCTCAGCGTGTAATGATGGTGGGTTTGTATGCAGAAACTCGACAGAAAGCCCTTGGCGAAGGGACATCGCAGTTGACGTCCATCGCGGCGATGATGGCAGAGTAATCTCGCCAAACAGGAACAAAAAAAGTACACACTGCTCTTGTCAGGGTGGTTTAATAGAAATAAGACGGCTAAGGTCTTGATCCATGATCAAGACCTTTTTATTTTTATTCGTTGCTAGTTTATGTCTGAGTGCCACCGCGGATTTGGTTTCGCCCTTCCGATCTACGATAGACGGGGTGACAATTCCCAACGCCCATCTCGTGGCCA
>JAIEOS010000145.1 GCA_019750295.1 Bdellovibrionales bacterium
ATCCCTCGATGGGGTCTTCGAATTTTCCTGTACCGTTTAAAATATTCTTTCGCCACTCCGAGAGACCGAGAATTTTATTCTCAAAGACCCAAAAACTTTCGCTTTTACTTTTGGGGTCGGCCACGCGTTTCCAAGAGAAAATAAAATCCTCGGCGTTGAGCTCTCGCCCTTGCCCTTGGGGGAAAGCGGGATGGTCGTGAAAGTAGATCCCTTTTTTGATGCGAAACTCATAGGTGAGCCCGTCATTCGAGATTTGTGGAAATCCATCAGAAAGAAGCGGCTCTAACTGTATTGGTTTTTGGAAGTAGTTAAATGTCATTAAGCCCTCGTAGGCTTGCATGATGACGATAGTGGAGTACTGATCATGGGCAATGGCAGGGTCAAGATTGCGTACTTTTTCTGGGAGTGGAATGTAAAGCGTATTGTCCTTGGGATCAAACTGTCGTGTGCACGACAGAGTCCATAACGCTGTTAAAATGAGGAAGAGTCTTTGAATTTTCACTTTCGGTAATATCCTACCTCAGGAAGTATAGCCTCACAAATAGGAGGGTGCATCAGAAATCGGTTTGCTTGAGAGGAGAAACGGAGAGTATAATTGAGCCATGCGACGCTACGACACCCCTGCCGAAACTGAGTTAGATCATTATTTGCGAGATCTCGTTGAGCCCGAAACTCCGGAACTACAAAATATTACAAATCAGTTAAAGAAAGACGAAAAGTGGGGAATCAATATCGGTATTGTTGAGGGGCAGATTCTTCAATGGCTGATCCAGGCGTTGAGAGTTAAAACCGTGGTCGAAATTGGCACTCAGTATGGATTTTCGACTCAGAAAATGCTGCAAGCTTTGCCCAGCGACGGCAAGATTATATCTATCGAAAAAGATCCCGAGCATTACAAAAGAGCGCAGGAGTTTAACAAAGATGGGCGAGCTCAGTTTCTGTTAGGTGATGCGGTGCCTATTTTAGAATCACTGCAAGGTGATTTCGATTTAATTTTTATCGACGCCAATAAAAACTCCTATGTCACCTATCTCGACTGGGCTATGAAACATGTGAAGCCCGGTGGATTGATTATCGGCGATAATACCTTTTTATTTGGTCAAGTTTTTAAGAACCAATCCCCTGATGATAAATCCGAGAAAATGTGGGCGACGATGAGAGAGTTTAATCGGCGTCTTTTTAGTGACGGACGTTTCGCAACTTGTATTATTCCCACTCAAGAAGGACTGACCATTGGCCTCCGAAAATAAATCTATAGACCTTCAGGTCGAAAATCTTAATATTTACTTTGATACTCCTGATGGGCTCGTCCACGCCGTGAAAGATCTTTCGTTTAAAATTCCCCAAGGTCAAACTTTAGGACTCGTTGGAGAATCAGGATCGGGAAAGAGTGTGACCAGCTTGGCGTTAATGCGCCTTTTGGGCCGGGAAGCCCGTCTCGAAGGAAAAGTGATGTTCGAAGGTCAAAACCTTCTCGCCCTTTCCGAAAAGCAGATGCAGCATGTGCGCGGTCGCGACATTACGATGATATTTCAGGAACCGATGACCAGTTTAAATCCGGTTTTTACGGTGGGGTCTCAGATTGACGAAGTCCTCCGACTTCACGAGGGGCTTTCCAAAGCTCAGGCTCGCGGTAGGACCATAGAACTTCTCAAGGAAGTAGGCATACCCAACGCGGAAGAAAGAGTGAGATCTTATCCGCACGAACTCAGTGGAGGTCAGCGCCAGCGTGTCATGATTGCAATGGCCATTGCGTGTAAACCCAAACTGCTCATTGCCGACGAGCCGACGACAGCGCTCGATGTGACGGTCCAAAAACAGATTCTCGATCTGCTTCAGAGTTTACAAAAAAAATATGGGATGAGTTTATTGTTTATCTCCCACGATTTAGCGGTAGTTAAATCAATCACCTCCCATCTTGTCGTCATGAGAAAAGGTGTTGCTGTGGAAAAAGGAAGTACACAGGACGTTTTTATTAATCCCCAGCATCCTTACACTAAAGCTCTGTTGTACTGTCGACCGGGAGAGATTTTAACGGAGCGTTTGGCGACGGTGTCAGATTATATGAATCCCGACGGAAGCGAAAAGAAGTTCGATATTAAAACACTGGGGATCAAGCAAAAGAAAGAGTCATCGACAGAAACTCTCCTCGAAATAAAGAACCTGAGTAAGCATTATCCTTTAAAAAAAGGATTTCTACGAACCACCTATGATTGGGTCCGTGCCGTGGACAATGTGAGCTTTAAAGTGCAAAAAGGAACAACTCTGGGTCTTGTCGGTGAATCCGGTTGTGGAAAAACGACTTTGGGTCGTACCATTCTCAGGTTAATTGAGCCCAGTGAAGGCCAAATTCTCTTTAATGGAGTTGATCTCGTGAAGTTGCCACCGGAAGAGTTGCGATCTTTACGGAGAAAAATCCAGATTGTTTTTCAAGATCCGTACTCGTCGCTCAACCCGCGTTTATCGATTGGGTCGGCCATCATCGAACCGATGGAGATCCATAAAATATATCCCACCCGAAAAGAGTGTTGGGCCCGCGCCGAGGAGCTCATGAGAAAAGTCGGTTTAGAGCCGGAGCATCTTAAAAGGTACCCTCACGAGTTTTCTGGAGGGCAGCGCCAACGGATTTGTATCGCTCGAGCGTTGTCGGTTCGGCCTGAGTTTGTGATCTTGGACGAATCGGTCTCTGCTTTGGATGTCTCGGTGCAGGCGCAGATTCTCAATTTGCTCCTCGATCTGCAGAAGGAAATGAATCTCACTTATATTTTTATTTCCCATGATTTAAGTGTGGTGCGATTTATTTCCGACAATGTCGCCGTCATGAACAAAGGAAAGATTGTCGAGTACGGAACGGCCGAAGAGATCTATCGACAGCCCAAAGACCCCTACACCCAAAAGCTCCTCTCCTCGATCCCCAAACTCTAAAAGGTACGCCGTTCAATTCCCAGACGCAAAAAGTCATATACGAGCAACTCGTATATGACTTTTTGCGTCTGGGAATTGAACGGCGTACCTTTTACTGCTGGAGGGTGGCGATATTGAGGAGTTTGGTGTTGAAGCGGAATGTGGATGTCACAGTGTTGATTTGATTTTGGATGAAGTTGAGATGACTGGCTAAGGATTGCTGGGTGATTTGTACTGTGGCTTTGTCTTCTAACTTTTCGATCAATTCATTAATTGTTTTTTTCTGAGCGAGAATTTTTTGCGGTGAGATCATCTGCACTTCCGTAAAGTCCTTATTTAATCGCGACAGCTGTTTAAAAATATCGTTGTACTGGCTCTCTTGTCCCTTACAGGTATCGAATTCGGATTTGAGGGACGCCATTGTCGCTAAAGGAATCACGTGCTCCTCTCGAATGATTTTGGCGTTGGATTTCGCTTTATCTAAGAGATCTTCTAATTCGTTGAGATGCCCTAAAGTTTTTTTGAGAGCGGCTAAGAATTCGTTTTGGTCCATATTATCGGTGACCAGGAGATGTTCCGACAAGATATCGACTTGGGCTTGGAGGGTTTTAAAATCCAAATTGACGAGAGTTTTATTTTTTTCGTTGAGAATGCTCTCCAGTTTGCTTTTGAGATCGGCGAAGGTGACGTCAGAGAACTCTGTTTTACAAGAATCGACCGCGGGCAATGTGGGCCCGACGACGGGAACGTCGTTCGCTTGAGTCTCTGCCACCGATTCCGAAAGGAAAGGGCTACAGATAATAAGGCAAAAGAGGATCACACGCTGATCTATAAAAGAGGAAAACATCGGTCACTCCACGTACAACGTTACGTACAACTCGCAATGGGATTAGCAAGATTAGGTCCAAACAACCCTGTCGTCAGATCGAATAAAAGCGTGTTATTCTTTAAGAATTAAGCTCATTAAGACAAAAATTGTCTCTGGCTCCCGGAATGGGGGGCCTAAAAGCGTCGATGACTTTGGCAGCCATGGGGGGTAAATCGGCGCTAAGTCCCTCAAATCAAAAAGGCCGGTTCTTCAACCGGCCTTTGCTATTTCCTTATCTGTTTCGAAAAATTTAGTCTTCGATCGGTGTGATAATCGAAGGATCCATTGGATCGATCAATTCACCGCTGTCGCTAATATTGTAAAGGTAAAGGATGGAGTCCATTTCCTCTTCCATAGGAGTACCTAAGCGGTCCCATGCTTTTTCGCTATTGGCAAGATCGGTCTCTCCGAAGGAGGTCTCATCAAACCACATTCTATCGAAGTCCACAGGTTCACCCTTGAGGGCGCTTGCAGGAGTGTACCAGTTGTTTGCTTTAATGCGGAAGATAAACATCCAACGTTTATGGCCATCTGGTTCACATTGAACCGTAATTCCACAAAAGGTAAATTGGTCGGACTCGCTCATTTCGTAACTGCTCGCCACCAGAGGAGAGTAGGCTTGGTTTCTGAGTGTTCCGTTACGATCGTTAAAAGTAGACTGATACCAATCCGTATGGCGATCGACCGCTGAGCGAATAAGGTCATAAACAAGAAAGCTGTTGGGTTTATTCGTTCCCATTCCGGTGCACTGATTAAAGCCAATATCAGAAGCTTGCCATGCCCCAGGAATTGATAACCAGTTGGAGTCGAATTCATTCACTTCTACGATTTCCAAGTGATTTGTTCCGTAGGCCATGGGCGCAAATTGAGGGCGCGTGTGAGGGTATATAGCAACTTCCTCTTGAGACGACCCAAATCGCCCCCGCTGAGCTTCGCTATGAAAAAGCCAAGTGGCTAATCCAGCCCGAGCCGAATTGTATCTGTAATAGAAAGGGCGTTCAAAATAGTTTTTGCAATCTTGGTCGGTGATGCCGGCATCGTTGTCACGAGCCTGATCCATGGACTTACATGCTTTAGCGATGGAAGTGGCATACCAAATCATGCCGTTAGATTCAGGAGAGTTGTGCTTGATATTCGAATCGCCACGAAAGTCATAGTAGTCAGTGAGATCCGATTTTGGGCATTGGGCTTTGTAGGCCTCATATCCTTTTTGAAAGCTTGCAAGATCAGAAAATTCCTTTTTCTTGTGAACGTATTCGGAGAAAATATACTTTGTCTCGCAGACAGTAGTTCCTGTAACAGGGTTATCAACGCTGTCGTTATTCCCCACGGTGATAAATCGAGGTTGTGCATCCCTTTTGGCCTGCCAGAGATCATGAGACAAACGGAGATAAGGGGCGTAAGAAGATGCCGCTACTTGCTTCCAGATATTCACTTTGGGATCAATAGGTCTTTGAATGCGGGCCGGGAGTACATAAAGCTTTTTATACCACTCCACTTTGGCCTGAATCATCGTAGCACGATCACGAAATTCACCGCACAGTTGAACGAGAAGCATATGGGCTTGAATCGTCAAGTTCGGAACTCCTTTGACCTTGGGTAAAGGCATGTCCTCTGACAATCCGTACATTTTGCGGATGGAGCTGTAAAAGTAAAAGGCTTCGCTTTTGGCTTGTGAAAGCTTGCGAGCTGCCAATTGTACATCGGGGTTCGCATAGTTGGGCATTGGAACATCTGTTGAACGAGCTTTTCCGCTACAGTACTTTTTGTAGATGTTCTGATTATCCGCCTCGTTCACTTTGTAGCCGGAGTAGGGAGCATTTCCCAACTGTTGGATCACGTCGTCCATTGAAGCCGCAGAGGCGATCACTGCAGAGAATGTAATTAAGGAGAGAATTAATTTTTTCATTTTTATTTCCTCTTAAAATTAGTTGTTAATGCTCTCGTCATCGGATTCGCCGATACTTTCGAGAACCTGTTTTTTACTGATGGACATGTCGTACATAAAATTAAATAGGGCTTGATATTGGCGCTGAATTTTTTCGTCCTGCATGAGGTAGAAGTTTTCGTAGCTATCCTTCATTGCCGCTGTCGTGAAGTGCCCCGCACCTGCGAAAACGCGACGGTTCCCTAAGATAAGAAATTTATTATGCATCATTTGACGATTTTCGGCGTTGGTTTCCATAAAGCGAAATTCAATTCCTTGATTGTCGAGGACGGAATTAAAGAAGTCAGTGACACCGGTCACTTCGCTTTCGCCTGAAAGCACATCGTTATCCATCAACATTTGAACCTGCACTCCACGTTGAGCCGCTCCGACGAGGGCCTGAGCAATTCCGTAGTGGAGAAAGTGCTGGATAGCTCCAGAGATTCTTTCGCCTTTTTTCATTTTATTGATTTCGCCGATAAGCGTTCTGGCGATTTCGTTTTTAGGATTGGGAGAGAAAAGAGGAGCAATCTTCTCGGCGGCAATGGCTTGCTCGGTGCTCATCGGAGGCACAACGCTGTAGCATTGGTTTGTTTTATTATTCGCCAGCTGTTGCTTTGTGCATTTCTTAAGGGTTACGCGAGTTTGTAGGCAATCATCTAAGGTTTTTCTGTAGACGACGGGATCATCAATACTTTCATCGATACCGTCTTGATTGGGGTCAATCGCAACTTTGAGAGCTTTAACCACGCACATGTGTGTTTTATAGAAGCTCGTGTCTTTAGTGGTCGTGACTGTCACCCAATGATCAAAGTGGAGAGACGTTCCGAAAGCCGATAGATTACCGCTTGAAAAGTTAATTTTAACTTCGGGGGAAGTTCCGCTGTCCACAATGAGAAACTTATTATGGTGAAGTCTCCAAGGATTCGGTTTGACGCCTAAAAAGTGGAAGGTCACAGTGGATCTGCCATCTGGGGTTTTGCAATTGTTCATTTGATCAATAAGGTCTTTGTTGGCTGACGGGGCGTCTGAATCTAAAAAGAATTCGATTTTGACTCCGGCTTTTGCTCTTTCGCAAAGTTTGCGAGCAATCGGTTTATTGGAGAAACTGAGATAAGCCACGAAGATGCGCGAGAGTTCAGGGTCTTGCGCCATTTCGATCTGTTCGTTAATTCGAGCGACCAAGCCCGATTCTTCGCCCACTTTGACCATGTCATCTTTGGTACACCAAGAAGCGGCTTTGCCCGGGTAGTTACATACCGGCTTGGTATGCATCATTGTGAGGTCCAAAATACCAGCGGTCGTCACCTGCGTGAACACCAGAGCTGACATCAAGATTAAATATTTCATTACATTCTCCTTATTTTTTTAAAACGTATCTTTATTAAATTTCACATTTCATTTCGATGGGAAGATGATCGCTGATCAACTCGATAAACACTTTAAAAGGTTGTTTTCTTCCGCTCGCGTTCGACGGTGTCTTTAGAACTCTTTTGTCGTATTCACTCAGGATAGTACGTACATCTCCCGCTTCGTAAGCGCTCTCTAAGCTACAATCGCTTTCGTGACATTCGGAGAGCATCTGGGAGCCTTCGAGAGACTCTCGATACTCTTGGAGGAGTCTGCTTGGATTCGATTTGCGAATTTTTAAAAACTGAATCAGTTTTTCCAGCGTTCCCGGGCCCGAGGGATTAGTGGCATCCATCGTAAAATTAAATGCTTTTGCGGAAGCTTGATCGCATCCCTTAAAGGCGGAACTTTTAGGATCAAAGATAAAGTGATCATAGGCCTCGGAAAGACCGTTTTCGTTACTGATACTTGATTTATCATTGGGGATAACGATTTTTTGCGAATCACCAACAGCTCGCTCCCACTGCGCTAGATTCCCGGAACCTTGCTTCTTCGGGTTGGGTTGTTTGAGAGAAAGATTGAAGTCGCCCATGACCATCACGTCGTTATTGGATGTGTTGGCGACGTGATTAATAATGGCGAGTTCCACAAAGCGATCACGGATTTCGGCATTGGCCATATCTTCAAATTTTTTAAGCCAGACTTTTTCTTGGGGGGTAAAGTGGACGCAGGCTTTTTGTTTTTTTCCTGTCGCTTTACTAGCGCAGGAGGGAGCATTTTCTCTAAAGCGGCTGTGGTGTGCGACGGCATCGAACGTGGAGCTTCCGGCTTTAAAGTTTGCAGCGAAGGGAATGCGTGAGACAACGTTCATGAGGTTATCATCGATCGGAATGAGGCAGCCTTTTTGGCCTCCGCAAAACTGCGTTGGACCGTTTTGAACATGGCTTGCGCGGTAGTAAAACCCCGACATTTCCAAGGAGGATTCGCTATCGCCCGTGGCGCGAGGGGCAATCACAAGGGACCAGGTTTCGTCCAACTCGCGCAGCGCTTTTAAAATTCGAAGATATCCTGGCATTTCGTAAGACTCTTCGAGGATCTGAGAATATTCGTCCCGCTTTACTGCCGAGTACTTAGCCGATTGTCCTCGAAAGGCTTCGGCGATTTCATCAACATTTCGATTGTGAGTTAAAAACTCGGTAGGTGTAGGCATAATCTCTACGACAGCCACCAGGTCCCACTGGTTCATAATGTCGGCCACCATATCGAATCGTTTAAAGCGAGATTGATTAGTTCCCGTGCGAATAATATTGAACGAGCCGATCTTGAGCTCTCGAGGAGAAAGAGATTTTCCAGCGGAGGCTTCAAAAGAAAGATAGTGATACGAACATGTGATTTGGTCATTGGCGAGAAACCCATAGCGAATTTGAGCGAGGGGGCATTCTGAGGACTCGCGAGTGCTCGGCGATGCCGCCGCCTCCGAAAGACCGTCCGTGGGCCGGGCCCATAAGGATTGGTAAAAAAACAAGATCACCCAAATCAGTTTTAAGTTTCCGACACCCATAGGACTCCCTTTTGATTGATGCACAGTTTCTATGCGAATACCCCAGCCGCAAGTATCTAATTTCACTGAGGTAAAAATATTTCACATGAGCTGAAATTAATTCTCGAAAAATTTGCTGTGCGGGAATAGAGTGATCGGGACGGGTAATGAGGGTTTTTAACCTTCTAAGGAGGACTCAATGTTCCTAATATTGATCATCAATTTGGCTTTTGCAGCCGAAGTAAAAACAGTCACTGAAGTCGATTTCACAAGATACCAAGGGCTCTGGTACGAAGTGGCGTCGATTCCGGCAGACTTCCAAGCGACCTGTGTCAAGAACACGTCTGCAGAGTACAGTTTGAATCCAGACGGTACTGTGAATGTGAAGAATTCCTGTGTAGAGGCGGGAGGAACTTTAAACGTAGCGAACGGTTTGGCTCGTATCAATCCCGAATTCAATTCCCCGGGAAAACTCGAAGTGACTTTTGTGAAGGCTCTCGACTGGGTGTGGGCCGCAGCAGGTGACTACTGGATTTTAGAAATCGGAGATGACTATAGTTATGTTTTGGTGGGCCATCCCCAGCGAACCTTTGGTTGGATTCTGGCTCGCGAGCAAAAACAATCGAAAGCTTTTTACCAGCACGCCTCTCAGGTCTTTGCGGATAGAGGTTATGACACGTGTGAGATTCTACTTTCGAACACCGACGTGCAAAAGTTTGAGGAACGACCTCGCCTTTGTGATTTCGTAAAGTAGCTAGTCCCTGTAGGCATGAGTTTTTTTATACTCAGCCAACAAATCTTTAAAGATCACTTTGACGACTCCGCCGCAAGGAATTGCGGCGAAGAGTCCGATAAAGCCAAACAAATTGCCGAAGACAATGAGAGCCAATATGGCTTCGAAGGGGCTAAGGCCGACCTTATCGCCGACAATGGTCGGAGTGATGATAAAGCTTTCCAAAAACTGAACAATCCCATAGAGAACGATCGTCCAAACGACGGGTGAATAGTCATCGCCCGAGAGGAGGGATGACAAGACGGCCAACAGGGCGCCCAAACTAAATCCCACGTAGGGAATGCAACTTAAAAATCCCGTCAAACATCCAATCAAGATCGCAAACTTAACCCCAGCAATGAGCAGCGCGGTGGAGTAGAGGACACTCAAGATCGTGCACACCAAAAGTTGGCCACGGATAAAACCGCTCAGGATGCGATCGGTTTCCGAGATCCAATAGTTCACTCTGGGCTTCCAGGCGACGGGGATGAGTCCCTTGATCGACGCTAGAATTTTCTCGTAGTCGTGGAGCACGAGAACAAAAAATACGGGAAAAATGAAAAGATTTAAAAGTGCGACGATCACGGTGACGATATTGAGCAAAGAGTTTTTAAGAATTTCTCCCGAAGTTTGGACCATATCTACAGAAACCTTTTTTGAAAGCTGCTGGATATAGTTTGTAATCGATGCGCGGTCATAAGAGATCTGAATGTCGTACTCGGCCAATTTGCTATCCAACTTTTCGAGAAGAATATGGAAATTTTGGGGAGCTTCGGCCACTGCGGTTTG
>JAIEOS010000146.1 GCA_019750295.1 Bdellovibrionales bacterium
GTCGTCCGTCCCCGGCGTGTCGTTATTAATGTGCAAGTAGCGGTAAGAATATCCTTCTGCATCTTCAAGCGTTATTGCATAACCCCACGACGCCTGAGGAATTGCGATGAATGTAATCGTGCCGTCTACGACCGCTACGAGCGGAGTCATTTTGTCCGAGATAATATCAATACCCAGGTGTTCACGCGCTCCTCCGTCCCTGGGTTCCCGGAAGTCGTTTCGGAAACTGTATTCGCTGTCTACAGGGAAAAGAATTGAGCGCGTCTCCGCCTGCACCGACGCAAAAGGGAAAAACAGTAACCCGAAAACCGCTAGGGCAGATAAAGACTTCATATCTAATTCAGTTTACCCCGTGAGATAGAAGAGCCTATCTCACGGGGTATAGACGGCTCAGGGGGCGAGTGTCTTGCAGTAATGTTTATGCTTGAATTGGTTTAGGAATAATTTCAAACGACTTTTGGAAATCACTTAATTGGTGGTTCGTCAGTTCGTCGATTCGGTGCTTTATGTCATCTAGGGCCTCTTCTCCGTAGTGATATATGTGCATTTTTGTCCTTTGTCTCGGAGAAATCGCCAGACGAAGAAAGGGCGACTTGAAGTACATCTCATCAGTTAAACCTAAAGAATAGCCAAAAATAAACACATCGTATGGTTCCGTCAGTTGGTCAGATAGGTGTGTTACAGCAAAGCCTCCGGCTGCAGATTTTTTCACGAAAGTGTGAAATTTGCTCGTTTTAGAATTATCTTGAATACCGAAAACGACCTTAGATGTTAATTCTCCGTGAACGTGATTGTGTCTAGAAGCAATTTCATCACGAGACCAACCCACTTTAGTTAGAATTGATCTAACGGTGGGTGTGTAGTTGAAATTGAAGAACATAGTGTCTGAAATTGCTCCATTTGCTATTGAGTTTTCAAAAATGAATTTATACGCATCCGATTCAGCGTTGACACTATTTAAATCGAGCGAATTTAAGTAATTCAAAAAAGTGCTCAGCAGTTCTTTGTATTCTTTTTTGAACGATGGAAGATTGTCTTCATTTGCGCAGACGAGGTCAGCATATGTATTTAAACCAACTTCTACATCAACCCATCTATCAAGCGAGTTTTGTTTTGAAAGGAAGAGTGCCATCTGATTTCCACTTTTTAGAAGTTTCAAATACAACTCACTTCTAAGAAAATCGGAATATGCCGTAGGAAGGCCTAAATTTATATCAAAACCGTTTCCGATGATAATAATTTTCTTCATTACTGCTGGGGAGTAGGGACTCGAACCCCAATACTCAGGACCAAAACCTGATGTCCTACCATTAGACGACTCCCCAATGCTGTACAACACTATCATAACCCGAGTGTTATTTCTCGTGCTTTAAAGATACTATTACTGTATGAAAAACGCTCTCATTCTTCATGGGACAAACTCCACGCCGGAGAGTAATTGGTTTCCGTGGCTGAAAGGCGAACTTGAGAAACGGGGATACAAAGTGTGGGTTCCGCAACTGCCGGACGCCGATGCACCGAATATAAAAAGGTACAACGAATTTATTTTCGCTTCCGATTGGGAATTTAATGAAGAGTCGGTGCTGATAGGGCACTCCTCAGGCTCGGTGGCGATTTACGGCATACTTTCAAAACTGCCTGAGCGCGTACTTGTGAAACAGGCGATTCTCGTTGGCACATTTAAGGATGATTTAGGATGGCCGAACTTGGGCGGGCTTTTTGAAGAACCGTTTGACTACGCAAAAATAAAAACAAAAGCAAAGATGTTTTCACTCTTGCATTCCGACAACGACCCGCACTGCCCCTTAGAAGGCGCGCAGTACTTGGCAAAAGAACTTGACGGGGAGCTGACCATTGTCCCCGGCGCTGAGCATTTTAGCGTCAAAGCGGGTGGCGAGCGTTTTCGTCAGTTACCTGTTATTCTTGAATTATTGGACCATGGTAAATCGTCACATTGAAGAAGGAGGACTGCGCGGTTTAGGTTCTGATTTACCTTTTGAACACCACGCCGGCGGGCGACGCGAAACGGACGAACGCGCGCCGATGAGTGTCATTGAGTTTCGTGATGCTGCGATTCGGGTTATGGACCACAAAGTTCATTGGGCAGGGCCAGCGTTTGCAGGCATGGTGCTACCGGAGGATATGATTCATCATTTCCATTCGGAATACCTGACTTTTGTAAAACCATTTCCGTACTATTTGCGAGGTGTTCTTTCAAGACTCCCACCGCCACCCGCGGAGGGCGAAGATCCGTATTTTGAAATCCGGAAAGACCTTGAAGAAAACATACTAGAGGAAGAAGAGGGGCATATTACAGCCGATGTGCTTGGGAAAAAGTATGGGCGCCCGTTTCCGCCACGCTCACACGCCGACATGTTTTTGGATATCCCAAGGGATCCTGTGTTTGCTTTTGATGTTAGTACATTTGACTCGCGCCCACTTGGACCAAAAGCACAAGCGTATAGAGACTTTTTGGAAGATGTTTCTCATAACCGCGGATGGGAAGTTGGTGCGGCCGTTATAACGCTCTTTGTTGAGGGAAGTCAACATGAGTGGGAAGTGTTTGCGGGTGATGAGCAGTATAAAAACCGCGAGCCGCACAAACGAGCTGAAACAACGAGCGAACATAACCTCCATATTGGGTATGGAGTTTCCG
>JAIEOS010000147.1 GCA_019750295.1 Bdellovibrionales bacterium
GCGATATGGTTCACTTGTTCTTTGGGCCCCAAAAGCCATCTGAAATTCACCAGTTTAGCGAACGAACCGCGGCGACATTAAATCGTGTCTTCCCGCTTCCTTGCTGGATCTGGGGCTGGGATTCTATTTAATGCGCTCTTTTGTGATCTGCGGAATCCTCATGGGGATTCTTTTGGCCTGCGACAAAAAAGATCAATCCCAAAATTGGGGGCCTGAAGTCGCCGTGGAAGAGATTCTTAAAGCCCAAACTGAAGCCTTGGCACTATTGGATGTTCAGAAAATCCAGAAGGGCGAGTTCGCCTATTTTATTAAATCCCAAGAATTGTTTTCTTCGCAACTCCCCTCGAGTCTATTGATCGAGGAAGAAGCAATCACTGTCGTCGAGCGCGAGGATTTCGAAGACTATTTCTCAATCACCACCGTCCGCGAAGTTGTCGACCATCTGGCGGAGGGTAAGCCCACCTACAAGTACAAAGACGTTTACGGAATTCTCAAGAATCCGGAGCCTCCACCAGATGAAGTTGAAGAGCCACAACCGGTGGAAGATGGTGATGAACCCACGTCCTCTGTGAAAGTGACGTTTCACAATCTTCGAGTCACAAAAATAATGGTCCCTCGTCCGCTCAAAGTCGAAGAGCGAGAGCCCTGCCCCGTAGCGAATGCTTGTGATCTCGAGGCCACGCAAATTCTTTATGACATTGTCGTCCAAGAGGCCGGGAAAGAGACTCAAAAAAATCAGGCTGAGTTGGTCTTAAGCGACAAGGTGCCGTTTTTTGCTGGAGTTTTAAGAAGCTGCGTCACTACGGTCGCGGCCATCGATGATGCTCGCCCTTTCGTGCGCCAGTGCAAGTCTATTTACGATTACCTTTAGACTTCAACTTCTGAAGATGTTCCTTAGACCACCAAAGTTTATCAAAAAGTGTACGCTCATTCGTCCCCGTCAATCTTTGAATCGATGTAAATGAGCTCGTCGTGAGCAGCAACTGCTGTGCTTTCCATTGCTCAAGATATTCGATGACGTTTTTTTCGTGGATGATGTCGTTAATCAAACCTTGAGACTGCGCCCAGTAAGAGGACTTGGTGTCTCCCGATTGAATCCACGCTTTGATCGCAGATTCCGACATTCTTGTCTTTAAACGTTGGTATCCACCCCAACCAAAGCTCAACGTCATTCGACGCTGCCAAAGGGCAAAAAAACTTTTAGGAGTGGATACGATCCAATCACAACACGAAATCAGCTCGACGCCCCCTCCGTAACAATCTCCATCGACGAGAGCCAATTTCGGCGCAGGAAAATGAGCTAAGGTGGATAGCGCCTCAGAGATCTCACGATTCATTCTTGTACCTTGAGCTTTAGTGCTAAGACGAGCGTATTCACCTAAGTCTCCGCCCGAGCAAAAAACCGGACCCACAGATCTAAGAATCAGGCCGCGCAGATTTTTATTTTTTAGAAAGGATTTAAGTTCGCGAGCATGGGTCACGCTCAACGCATTTCGTGTTTTTGGTGAATTTAATATCACCTCGAGAAAATCATCTTTTAAAAGAAACGTCACAGGCGCTTAGCCTATAGCATTGAGGAGATCATTGTAAACATCTTCTTCGCGGACGAACTGCACTCCGGCCATTTCGGTCGCACCGCTGGTCACCCAAACGACGCGCGCATGCATCACACGGTCCGCGTTGATCTTATCGAGAACAAAGTGAATTTTAAGAAGATCACCCACCTGCAGATTTGCGCACGCGCCCTCTATACACAAACCACCCATCGAAATATTTTCGACACGTGATTTCGATTTAAAGTCTGTCTTATAGGACACAATCTCAACTTTTTGATTGGTATTAAATCGGCGAAAGCGACGCTGTTGAACTTCGACCGAATTTAACAATTTGGAGGAAATGCCTCGAAGTTCACGAGGTTCGTAAGGCTTTTCAAGAACTAAAAAGTTTTTAATATCTTCAAAATCGCGAACCATATTTAAATCGGGAAGTTTACTCAGCATCAAAACCGAGGAGAGAAATCCCCGTTTTCGCCAATTTTGGAACTGCTGCTTCAGAGTAATATTCAAAGGATGAGGAGAGTTATAAACCACAAGATCAACCCCTGGTTGAATCAATTGAGGCAACTGCATGGGTCTAAGCAATTCGAATTCTAAACGGTAACGGGTTGTATCGATTTGAGAAAGAGTTTCGAAGATCTGCTTTCCTTCGATTTGATTGGCCGTCACGATGTAAACTAAACTCATTCCACACTCCTATACTTTCTTATCGGAGTTCGGTGGAAAACTTGAGTCTCTATATA
>JAIEOS010000148.1 GCA_019750295.1 Bdellovibrionales bacterium
AACGCCAGGTTCATCCGGAAGTTTTAAGCGCTTGTCTCGTTCCATACGGTACTGAAAACTTTCGGCCTTCTTTGCTTTGTCTTTTTTTGCCGAAGTTTTTTTTACTTTGAGCAGGTCTTCCAGAGCCGGAATGCTGGTAATGTCTTTTTTGTGCAGCTCTTTGACAAGCTCCTGCCAGATCATGACGGTGGCCTCGGCATGGGATGAAGCTCGATTATCAAGATGCAACGTCGGTCCAAAAAATCCACTGATCGCCCTCATATTATAACTGGTCATTCGCGGAAAAAGCATTTTGCTTAACTTTTGTGTGCAGATGAAATTTAAAGAGACTTGCTCTTCCGGAAAGTGCTCCTTAAAAGCAGCTTCAAGAAAAGTTTTCTCGAAGGTCGCATAGTGAGCGACGGCGTACACGTTGGACTCCGCCTGAATTTGCCGTTTTAACGTCTCTAAAACAGAGAGCACGGGCTTCGCATGGGACATTTCCTGCTCTGTGATTCCGGTCATCTCTCGGACTAAACGAGGAATCACCTTTCCCTCTGGGAGTTGAATCAGATGGGTTTCCACCGAGGACGACGCTCGATCCTTGAGAGAAGTCATGCACCACGACAGCTCCAGTAACTCCCCCTGGGACGGATGAGTGGCTGTCGTTTGGCAGTCAATAAAAAGAAAGCGCTGACTATGGAGATCCATCATCGCTCCAAAAGGCTTGAAGATCATCGAGAATGCGTTGAGAGGCCAATTCTTGGGGATGGCCCTCAACCCAGTCCTTTGGCATTGTGCCGATAAATTTATCCTCGAGAAAACGCCTATCCATTAACACGATGAGGCCGCGATCTGAGGACGAGCGGATCACTCTCCCGGCACTCTGTATGGTTCGCGCCATTGCCGGAAAAGTGTATGCGTAATCAAAACCCGCTCCAAATTTTTTATCGTAATATTCGCGAATCTGTTCTCTTTCGAAATTAAATGCGGGTAGCGCGGGGCCGACGATAATTGCACCGATGATACTTTCTCCCGGATAATCTACGCCCTCCGAGAACACTCCTCCCTGTACGGCCATCACGATGGTCGGACGAACTTGGTCTCTCAGGTGTTGGATCACTCCTTCCACCTCGAATTTTTCCATGTTGCGCTTTTGGAGAATAATTTCGAACCCCGGGACTTGGAGTTGAGCAGAGACTTTCTCTAAAAAATCAAAACTTGGGAAAAATACAAAGTAATTTCCGGGGCGAATGCTGACGATTTTGCCAATCGCCGCTTTGATCTTCACCACATTTGCCGCCCGATCTCGAAGCTTTGTCGAAACTTGAGGGATGACCAGGATTTTGCGATTTTCTTTAGGAAATGGCGTTTCGAATTCGGCACAGACCGTGTCCTTAGCGTTGAGACCCAACAGAGCCTGATAATAGTCGAAAGGTTTCAATGTTGCAGAAAAAGCGACAACACTCGAAAAGTCTTTGTAAACATCCTTTAACCACCAAGCGGCATCACAACAGACAATTTTAACTAACGGTTTTTCGCCCAACGTTTCGTAAATAATAACAAATTCATCACGGTAACTTTCAAGAATATCTACAAACTGAACAATTAAATTGTAAATATGAACGATAGGATCATCGCGCTGGAGCGGCTCATCGCTTTCCAAGTAACTGGTTAAAAGCTTCTGGACCGTCTCACGGAGAGATTGAGCGTCGTCGGCAGTGAGGGTAATCACACTGGGCGATCGCCCTCCACTCGCTTCGGCGATGCGATCAAAAAAATATCTGGCCTCAGTTGATAGCTTTTGCACGCCACCGACAATGTCCGAGGAGGGGTTCTCGATTTTTAGAATAATCTGCTCGATCTCGCGCAAATTCAGTTCTACTGAAAAATAACCCAATGCCCGCGCGGGAAGATTATGAGCCTCATCGATGACCAAATTGGGAAGCGATGTGCTTTTACCTAATCCGTTCTTACCAAGGCGTTCACGAACATTATTGGGTGAGAAAATATAATTATAATCGCCAATAACGACGTCGGCAAAAGCCGCACTTTCCATTTGCAACTCGAAGGGACAGACTTCGTACTTCTCGGCCATGGCTTTTAGGGATCGCTCGTTCAGATTTCTTTTTTTGAGGAGTTGCTCCGCGACCTTGTGCTGGTCCAACTTCGTGTAATGATCTTTCGCGTATTCACAATAAGCGGGATCACACATCACTTCTTCTTTAAAACACATCTTGCGCTTAGCTAACAAACTCAAGGCGCGGATTGAAGTTCCTGTCTCTTGAATTCTCTCGATCGCATCCTCAGCAACGCTGTGTTGACTATTTTTCGCAGTCAAATAGATGGTCTTTTGCCCTCGCAAAAGAGAATTTTGTAAAGTAGGAAGGACGACACCCATGGTTTTACCTAACCCGGTCGGCGCTTGAATCAACATTCGACTTTCTTTTTTGAGATGATCCGCAATGGTTTCGATGAGTTCCCGCTGACCCGGACGCTGCTGCTCAAAGGGAAATGTAATATCGGCATATTTTCGACGACGTTTCCGAGCGGCTTCAAACATTTTTTCACGATCCACGACATCCTTGAGTCGACGATCGAGCCAAGCCTCGTACTCCTCAATATCTAAGGGAAGATCCATGAATTCTTGGGAATGATTGCGCGAGTTCACCAGACAAAATCTTAAATTTGCTTTTTTTCGCGTCTGCATCCAGTAGAGATATCCGTAGGTCAGCAGCTGACGGCGATAGGGATGATCGGCATCGGCGACCAGTTTGGCGTGAAGTTTTTCAACATCGTAGGCGGTCTTGATCTCTTCGATCCATAGTTCGGGCTCTTCGCAAAACCCATCCATTCGGCCACCGACGGTGATCTGGTATTTATCATACCCAAACTCATGACTGATCCATTTCTCGGGAACGAAACCGGGGAACTCCCGCAAGCGCTCCTCTTGAATCTCTAAATGAAGTTGTGTGCCCACATCCGGAAGCCCACCGTAACCGGAGTAGGTTTCGATGCTCCCCACAAGAGGGCTAGGGATGGCGAATTCGGTGATACTGAGCGCGAGCTTTTTCATCTGGCGAGTATTATGTTCCTCTCGAGAGCTCAAAGCTAGCTTCGACCCCTCATTTCCGAAATTTCGCAGCACTCTCCCTGTACTGCTTAAAATAGAGGCAGAGGGATAAATTCAGTGACTCTAAAATCGAATATGCTAAAAAATCCCCATGTCGCAAAAACCCGGTCGCCCCTCTTTCGAAGAAATTTATATGGAACTGGCCTTCGCATTAGCGCGCCGCTCGACCTGCACTCGTCTTAACGTGGGCACGGTGATCACCTCCACGGATTATCGAAAAGTTTTAGCGATTGGTTACAACGGCAACGCCGCAGGTCTACCCAACACCTGTGATCGTCACGAAGCCGGAAACTGCGGATGCCTTCACTCCGAGGAGAACGCCGTCATCAATTGCGATTCCCCCCGGGCCACCGAAAAACACGTGTTCGTCACGCATCTCCCGTGCTCCGCGTGCGCGAAACGCCTCATCAATCTGGGGGGTGTCCGGAAGATCTTCTACCAAATCCAGTACAGATCGCTGGAATCCATACAACTTCTGGAGTCCGTCAACATTCAAGTGATTCAACTTCCAGCAAAAGCGAGCGCCGAACTCCCGCAATCAGAGAGCGTGGCCGCCAAGCTTTAATAACCCAATTTGGGCCATTGATTCCAGGTACACGTGCCAATCAACTGGGGAGCCGTTCCGACGGGTGAAGAATAAATTCGTCCTACTCCGGCATTACAAATCCATTGGTCATACTTCATGCGCACAAAAAAGAGATGCATGTCCTGACGGTTTCGACTTTCCGATGTTGCAAACTCTTGAACACTGACCCCAATGGCCCAGCGGTCGTTGAGTTCGTAGCCGACACTTCCGAACCAATCATCTCCCCGATCTCCGTTTGGATTTTGGACGACTCCATTCACCGCCTGAAACACGGGCCGCGATAAACTTTTAACCTTATCATAATCTGTTTTATCAAAAGATATGGACCAAAACAGACTTTTAAACTGACCGACTGTTTTCACCTGCAAAAACGTATTATTGAGCCAGCCTCGACACTCCACCTGTTCACAGTCGACTTCAGGTTGATCAACGTAGCGACGAGAGTACAAACGCCCTGCACTCAATCCCAAAAAAGAAATCGGGTAAAAATCAAAACCCACAATTCCCGTAGGCGAAGTCGACAGTCGCGCCGTCGCAAAGGTTCTAATATATCCAAACCAGGGATTTTGTGGATCTCCACCCTCACCCCAAAAGGCGTGACCATATCCACCATTAATATCCTGAACGGTGGCGACCGGTCGTGTGCGACCAAATACAGCCAAGGAGAGATCCCAGTCCGCAGCGGCCGGTATAATAATGAGCGAGATGAGCCAGATGAGCATTCCCTATTCATGCCACGAAAGCGGAGGTATGCACAGTTATTTTGAATTTCTTTTCTTAGGTTCGCGCCCATGCTCCGAACCCAAAACGATTTTTTTCTCGGGGAGCTGAAAAATTTGTAGAAATTGACCGAAGGTGGCGCGACTGAGTTCCAAAGATCTTTGGATATATTGGTGAGTTTCTGCACGCAGTTGATCTTCACTGAAAACTCCTGCCGAGGCTTCGATGATTTTCTTATGTTCGGGGCGATCAAGCCATCGTAAAATCATGGCCTCATCCACCTCGAGATGAAACTGCAATCCGTAAACTTTGTCTCCATAAGCAAAAGCCTGTCCTTCGCACATCGTCGTCCATGCAAGATGATCGGCACTTTTAGGAACATCAAAAGTATCTTGATGGAGCTGGAATATTTTTTCGGTTTTGTCATACGCTTTAAATAGAGGATTCGATTTTGCCTTATCGGTGACGTGGACATCATACCACCCCAACTCCCAGTCCCTGGCCTTACGGACGTGAGCCCCCAAGACCGCCGCCACCAACTGAGCGCCTAAACAAATTCCAAGAACAGGAATATTTTTTTGCAGAGCTTGCTCGATGAGGCGCATTTCGGTTTTAAGATGATGATACTTGTCGGCCTCGTAGACCGCCATGGGCCCTCCGAGAACAATGAGCCCACTGTAGGCGTCCAACTCCGGCTCAACCTGGGGATCTCTTCCAAAGTTGATATAACGAATACGAAATCCTGCCGCTTTAAGCATGGGATCGAGAGTTCCTAAAGGTTCGTGAGCCACATGCTGGAGGACCATAACTTTGCGCATGAGTCCTTATCGACGTTTACGGCAAAAAAGAACATCAACTTTGGTCCAGCTTGTCGCGTCTCTTCT
>JAIEOS010000149.1 GCA_019750295.1 Bdellovibrionales bacterium
TTCTATCGGACCGGTACTTTTTTAGCCTCATACCAAACTCAGATCCAGCCGGATTTAATTTGTCTGTCGAAGGGGCTCACCGGTGGATTTTTACCTCTAGCTCTTACGGTCACTACGCAAAAAATTTATGATGCGTTTTTAAGCGATCATATTCAAACAGCATTTCTCCATGGCCATTCTTATACGGGAAACCCTATGGCCTGCGCGGCGGCCCATGCGACCTTTGGCCTCCTTCAATCCAAGGATATGCAGCAACGCATCTCTCAACTGGTGTCGTGGACGGCAGAGGAGATCAATAAATTGAGGGGCTTAGACCTTGTAGAAAACCCACGCTCCCTCGGCACCATCGGAGCTTTTGACGTTGCCGGTTACAAGGGCTACTTTACGGGATCATTCGCAGAGACCTTTTCGCAGAAATGCATCGAGAGAGGGATCTACGTAAAGCCCCTGGGAGGAACGATTTATACCGTTCCCCCTTACTGTGTGAATGAACAAGAGTTTCGATATATGTATCAAGTGATCCGTGAAACACTTTTTGATTTGAGGAAATGATGAGCTGGCAAAATATTTTAAAATCGGTCGTTAACCAACCGCTAATTCATGCACGTTTTTTAAATACATTAAGTATGGTGGAGTTTATAGGTGCGCGGAAAATTATTAAGAGCCAACCCGAATCGTCGGTGAGTATGTTTGTACTGTCTCACGCGGCCGAGGAGATTCGTCATGCGCAGATTCTCAAAAAACTCGCTATAAAATTAGGGGGAAAGTCGGTTCAAACTTACAGTGAGCCGAGTTTGATCGCAGGTGACCTTGCTCGGCGCTACATCCAGGAGATTGATCAATCGGCGGGAATGGTGGCCGGAGAGCAGGACTCTTGGCTCAGTTATTTGCTCACAACTTTAATCATCGAAGAGCGAGCACAAACATTTTATCCTGTCTACGATGAGCTCATGGCCAAAGTAAATATGAGTGGCCCTTTAAAACAGATCGTTCGAGACGAAGAAAATCATCTCGAAGATATGCGCAAGCTGATTGCTCAACAGGAAGATTTCGATGTGGAGCAACTTCATTCTTTGCGCGCCATCGAAAACCGACATTTTCAATTGTTCTTCGCAGGCGTCGAAGAGGAGATGGGCCGTGTATCGCCAATGATTGAACATGCAAGCCCTTCTCTGTAGAAACGTCAGAAAAAGTTTTGGTCCTTTTGAGGCTCTGAAAGGCGTTTCGCTATCTGTAAATGCGGGAGAGTGTTTCGGACTGTTGGGCCCCAATGGGGCTGGGAAATCCACTTTAATCAGTCTGATCTACGGAGCGAGTTCAATCACCGGCGGTGAGATTTCTGTCTTTGGAAAAAACCCGATGGTGGATGGGCGTTCGATTCGTTCCGAGTTGGGTGTAGTCACCCAAGATAATCATCTCGATTCCTCGATGTCGGTGGAAGAGAATATGAAGATGTTCGCCCGGTTCGTGGGTTTACCTCAAGCTCAGCACAAAGCGCGCATTGATTATTTGTTAGAATATATGATGCTCTCTCATAAAAAAGATTCCGTGATTGAGTCGTTGTCGGGAGGTATGCAACGACGACTGGTTTTTGTAAGAGCTCTCCTCAATTCGCCCAAAATTATCATTCTGGACGAACCGACGACAGGTCTCGATCCTGCCATTCGACAATTGCTATGGGATAAAGTGCTCGATATGAAAAAATCGGGAGC
>JAIEOS010000150.1 GCA_019750295.1 Bdellovibrionales bacterium
GAAGCTTTAATTTTCCCATTTTCGAGAATAACGACTCGCTGAGCCAGCGCCTCCACATCTTGTGGATCGTGAGACACTAAGAGGACAGGAATCTTGTAATTTTCCATGGTTTTCTGCAGCAGCACCCGGGCCTGCTTTTTAAGCTGGATGTCCAATGCCGAGAAAGGCTCATCAAGAATCAGGAGACGCGGACGCGTTACCAGAGCTCTCCCTAATGCCACCCTCTGTTTTTCTCCACCTGAAAGCTTATAGGTTTTTTGCTCGAGGACCGATGCTATTCCTAACAGAGAAACAATATCCTCCCAATGGGCAAGCTCTATGGACTGTCCTGCCGCCTGGAGAGGGAAAAGGATATTTTCTCTTGCGGTTAAATGCGGAAAAAGAGCCAAGTGTTGAAACACTACACCGATTTTTTTCTGATGGGGCGGCAGAACAGCTAAATTGTCTTCTCCGAGTTGCCACTCGTAGCGGGAGTCCGCAGGCTCTAAACCGAGCAACAGTCGGAGCACCGTTGTTTTTCCTGCGCCTGAGGCTCCCCAAAGTAAAGTCAGTCCCTGGTCGGCGATTTTCCATTCGTTGATCTCGATAGAGATATTTCCGATTTGTTTACGTAAGTTTTTGACGACTGACATAGGCCACTCCCGCGAAAAAACTAAAGACCACCGCACCACATAAAAGAATGAGCCCACTCAAAACCTGCGCGCTACTCCAACGGTAATGCTCGACTAAACTATGCACCCACATCGCTAGCGTCTGGTCGCTGCCAAGAATGATCCGCGACAATGAAAAGTCGCCGACCGCCCAGATGGCGGCAAGCCCACTTAACAGACTCAACGACGGCAATACTTGCGGCCAAGTGATGCGTCGGAAAATTTGAAGTGGGCTGGCGCCTAGAAAATAAGCCATCTCGATTTGCTCCGCAAGGTGGTCCACAGTCTGCACTAAACCGAGTCGAACCACCGCCGGCAAAAAAGCAACACATAGCGCCCAAGACAAACTGATCGGAGACAATAAATCATTCCAAATATTATCAGGCCGGCAGGCGAGAGCGAGGATCACAAAGCTGGGAGTAACAAGCGATGTGAAGAACAACTGCGTCTTTTTAAACTGCAAAAAATAGGTACTGATTGAAAGTAGTATAAATACGAACCCGCCGGTGACAAATCCCACCAACAGCGAACCTGAGACGTACACGTCCCAGTTGGTTAGAATATCGCTCTGTTGCTGAATTTGATAGAGGCCCTTTGCCGAACCAAAAATGGCACTGGCGAGCACAATCATGGGAGGTGCCATTAAAGGAAAAATTCCCGATTTTTTTTCTAAAAGAGTCAATCGCCGCAGACCTGAGATCTCCACGGGGATCGGTTTGAATAACAAGATCCCCAGAAGAAGAAGGATCAAAAAACCGCTCTGATAAATAAATAATGTCAGAGCCTGATTCCACTGTTGACCTAACATCACTTTTTCGAAGATGACGACTTCCATACCGGCCATGGAGTGACTTCCCACGATCAACGGAATCGAAAAGCTCGTCAGAAAGTAAAACAAAAGAATGAGAAGAACTTGTAAAATATCAATTCGTAAGATCGGAAAGGCCGTATATAGAAAATATCGTGTCGATGTCCCTGTGGTTAACGCCCAGTCGCCGAGGTCCGACAATTTCTGTGACAACAAACGTTTTAAAACCCAGCTGACCATCCCCACTTCCGAAAATACGTGAAGAAAAACCACTCCGGTAAGGCCGAAGGGGAAACGTGGAAATACATTAAGGACAGACACCACAATAAAAATAGCTGGAAGTAAAGCTGGCAGTAAAACCAGAAACTCACAAAGCGTGTAAAGCTTTTTGGACAATCTATTCTCCAACCAAAATAGACCACAACTTCCCCACACTCCAAACACCAGACAAAATATCGCGCTTAAAAAGGACTGCGACATGGATAGGAGAAAAACTTGTTTTAAGTTCCCTGTCTCTATGCTCTCCCATTGAAAGTCCTTAAACAGATAAATGTAGGGAAGATACAGGGATAAAACCAAAAACAAAAATAATAGGCGATGGGAAAAAGGAAATCTCATTAGAGGTCTAATTCCTTCCAACGCTCGATGAGCTGCTTTTTCTGCTCGATAAACTTCATATACTTATCCGGGCCAATCAATTGAATACTTTTAGGAAAATCAAACGGAGTGTCTCTCTTGACTTCACTTAAAACAGGCAGCATAAAGTTTTTTTCCATCACTTTCTTTTGCGCCTCGGGCGTCAATAAAAAGGCGACAAACTTTTGCGCCAGATCGCACTCGGTGCACTGATCCGGAACTCCCACATACTCAACGCTATAGATATGGGGCTCGTCAAAGTAAACGGGCTGATATTGATAGTCCCCTTCGTTGACATAATGATAAATCGTCGAAGTAAAAAAGGAGAAGACCATTGGCACTTGATTATTTTGAAACAAACTGTAGGACGCCGACCAAGAGGGAGCCACTAAGCGGATACTTGACTTCAACTCTTTAAAATACTTGAAGCCCTCATCCTCACCGTAAACCGAAAGCACCCAGATTAAAAAATAAAGACCTGAGGCACTAGTGGTAGGATCTTGAATCGCTAGAGAATTCGCATACTGCTTTTGCAGAAGATCTTTCAGCGATCGCGGAGTTATAATTTGCGAACGCCTAAAAATAAAAGTCATGGGTGACCAGTCCACAGGTTTAAAATCCTCAAAGAAAACATCTCGAGGAAGTTCGGTCGCTCCAGGAGAAAGTGCCTGGATGGGCCGCCATTTCATTAAGGATCGCGCCTCCGGTAACGACAGCGAATCGATTCCAATCACCACATCGGGCGGTAATTGAGAGGATTGCAAATTCTGCAAAATCATTCCTGAATTTCCGACGTCCACCCACTGAACTTTCACTTTATTTTGTTTCTCAAACTCCGATACGATCTCGGGACCCGGGCCCCAGTTTTTGAGAAAATTAGAGTACGACATAATTTTAAGAATGGGCGGCTGATCTTGATTTAAAGAAAGAATCTTTCTTGAATAGAATTGGAAGAAGAGAAAGCTCACAATCGCAATAAATAATACGAGATAAAAACTTAATGATTGAAAAATTCTACCAAAGAAGGCCACGGCGACTCTTATAGAAATAATAATCTAGTCCGAGGCAGCGTCCTGCGCCGAGAAGACAAAATGTGGTATGGATGGCAAAAGCAAACAATTGAGTCTTCTCACCCTGAGCGTCGACAAGAATATACATGTGTAGCGATAGAAACGCCGCCAACAGAGCGACCGGGCGAACCAAATAGCCCACAAGATAAGAGGCCGCAATTACAAATTGCGAACAAATGATCAGGTAACTTGCGACGATCCAATAATTTTGAATCAACACGCTCCAAAATTGAACGTAAGAGCTGAGAGCTCCGAGATTTTCCAATTTTAATCTCATTTGCTCATTGAGATAGGGGTGTTCGAGATAACCCGCCTGTACCAAGTACATCGCCATACCAAAGTATTGGAGACTCATAAAAATTCGTAGGAGCGCGACAGGCCATAATAGCCCTGCGTATCTCAAGCTTTCGAGGAAGGAAACAACCATGACCCATCTTCATTCACAGGTCTAGGAGAGTCAAGGGGCGACGAGGAAGTAGAGGCGGCTCTTCGTCGAGAGCTCGAGGTTTTATTGAGTCTTCGGCGTGGCCATGCGCTATGATAATTACATAGTTCACAGGGGGAAAAATGCTTAAGCCAAAAGCGCCATCTGCCAACGAGATGCAGGAAGTTTATCAATTTCTCAATAGTCAGTTAAGAAAAGATCTCACTTGGTCCGTCCAACAAGAGTACCCCTTAGCGTTTGATCCAAAGAATTCTCACAACATCCGAATTTTAAAGGAAAAGGACACTGTTGTTTCTCACGCCGTTCTTAAAACAGTGTTGTTAAAAACGCCCTACGCCATTTTTAATGTGGGCATGATCGGGAGTGTCGTCACCAATCCGAACTATCGACATCAAGGGTTAAGCTCCCAGATTCTCGAAAGCTGCATTGAAGAAGCTCGCCAGCAGAACTGTGACTTTATTATCTTATGGACCGACGCTTTCGACTTTTACCGCAAGTTTGGTTTTGAGTTGGCAGGAACTGAGGTCAGTTTGATTATAAACTCCCAGTTCGTTCCTGCAAGAGATCGCTCCGACCTTAAAATTATAAAAAGTCAGCAAATCGATCCCCAGGCTTTATTAAGGCTCTACAACTTGCACACGGTAACATCGGTACGAACAGCCGACGATATCAAAAAATGTTTACATATCCCCAACTCTCGCATCTACACGGCTTGGAACAAAAATAACCAAATTGAAGCGTACGCCATCGAAGGTAAGGGCGTGGACCTTCAAGGTTATATTCACGAATGGGGCGGCGGAACATCGGCGTTAATGCATTTATTTAAACATATTCATGTCGATCAGCAAAAAGAAGTGATCGCTATCACTCCCCCGCATTGCAAAAATCTGATTGCCCAGGCCACCGCTTGCGGAGCCCAAAAATACGAAGGCATTTTAGGGATGTTTAAAATTATAAATCCCGCAGAAATGGCAAAGAAAACTCAGCGAATTGCTCGACGTATGGGCCTTAAGGATTTCGCCATTCAATATCATGAAGAGCACTTATATTTCGGAAGCAGCGAGGGGCTCTATAAGACAAATTCAGAGAGCGATATGGTTCACCTGTTCTTTGGACCCCAAAAGCCGTCTGAAATTCACCAATTTAGTGATCGGACCGCGGCGACATTAAATCGTGTCTTCCCGCTTCCTTGCTGGATCTGGGGCTGGGACTCTATTTAATGCGCTCCTTTTTGATCTG
>JAIEOS010000151.1 GCA_019750295.1 Bdellovibrionales bacterium
TTTAAACCGCAGCGTCCTGAGAAGGCCGAGGCGTAAATCGTTGCCACATCTCGCTGAGCCAAAAAAGTCGGACCCAGTGACTGCATCAAGGTGATCGCCGTATCGAAATCTCTGCGATCCATCGCTCTTTTGGCTTCGTAGTAAACCGCTTCTCGCGTGTCTTTTTTTGCCGTTTCCTTGAGGACGTTTTCGCAACCCAAAAAAGGTAACAGAAGAAAAATACAGAAGAGTTTTCTCATCTTAGAACCTCAAAAGAAATTTAGCAGCCACACGCTCGTCCCTGATCGGGAGTTCATCGGTGCCAATCTCTTCGTTGTAGTATGCCATTTGAAATTGAAAAAACCGGGTCGCCCACTCAAATCCACCGGTGAGATAGCCCCGATTGTATCCCGCGCGTAAAAATAATCTATCACCTAAGTTAATTTCGTACCCAGCATGGAGCTTTCTCTCTGCGTCGCCTTTGTTGGTGACATCATCATACTCGATGG
Organism: Bdellovibrionales bacterium; assembly: GCA_019750295.1. Classification (NCBI taxonomy): domain Bacteria; kingdom Pseudomonadati; phylum Bdellovibrionota; class Bdellovibrionia; order Bdellovibrionales; species Bdellovibrionales bacterium. The sequence goes on from JAIEOS010000151.1 coordinate 489, forward strand.
TGAACGTGCTGCGCATATCGTTCGAATGAATAGGAAAAAGAGCCATCGCAATATCAACCGACATCGGAATTTTCGCCGGTGCGAGGTCATCCGGATAGTTTCTCGTGCTGTTTCCTAATGTGAACGAAGTATCTCCCACATCTTTGGCGATCACCGAAAGCGTTGGTAAAACAGTGGTGGGCGACGAAACTGACATCGCAACGTCGGCGCCCAAACCTAATCCACCTCTTCCGTAATTTTTAATATCAAGGCCTTGGACTGCAGGATCCACATCACCGTCGTGAGCGACGCGATCAATGGCTTTCACAGATGCACCCAACTTAAGAATACCTCCATAAGCACTCCAATTGTAGCCGACCACTGCCGCGAGATCGCTGGTGTACTTCAATCTTAAAAAGTCATTGGCCACTAAACGCTCGGCTTGAACTTCATTCTTCGCCAAAAATCCGATACCAAAGTTACGAGTCGCAAAGGATGGAAAAATTTGACTGCGATAAAAATAGCGATCTCCTTGTTTACCCGCGAGCTCGTCGTAAACTTCGGGGATATCAGCGCCGTTAATAATCGCTAGATCTTGAACCGTCTTTACACTTTGAGTGTTGGTCGTCACTTCAGGATCGATGATTGTGAGGTAAGGCTCACGCAAGCGACCAAGACCATTGGGATTTAGCAAAAGGGCCGTCTCATCATTGACCACAGCAATTGCGGCTCCACCCATCCCCATCTGACGGATCCCTTGGTAAAAATCAGCAGCGGCAAGACCCGACGCTGACGTTAAAAATAAAATCGCAAAAATAAAGCGAGAAAGTTGTTGGCGCATTCAACTTTTAGTATGTTTCAGATTGAGAAAAAACGCCTTCATTCTCTCCCAACACTGAGGGGAAACCAGACATAGGAAGAGTGTGAGTTTTGCCGCTTTTTTTCGAGGCCGATTGACCAAGAAGTGGACGCTTATTCCAGGCTTTTCTCTAGTGACTTTGAACGCTCATTTCGAGACGTAAGGTGGGTTTTTCATCAAGAATTCCACAGTTCTACCGATAGATAGAGCTCACGAGGTTGCATCATGAAAAAAATTATTCTTCTGAGTCTCTTTGCTCTGGCGATCACGAACTGCGAAAGCAAAGACGACGATAAAATTTATGCCGCTCAACAATGTTTAAATACGGCCACCCCCGCGACTGTTGACGCCTGCGTCGCAAAAGTTCAGGGTTTGTCGTCAAACCAATCCTACGTCATCCGCTGCTCTGCCGACTTTATCCGACAAAAAATTAGTACGAGCCGAATCGTGAATGCGCTCGAGGATCTCGATAACGGAACAGGCGATGTAACAACAACAGCTTTATCCTTTTTCACATTTAAAGATGATATCAGCAATCCCTCAAACACCGGAAAAGTTTTAGTCGCCTCCGCCGTCGAGAATTGTTCAAAAACAGGATCGCCCATTCTTAAAGATTTGGCGTTACTGAGCCAGATGGCCACGCTATTGACCAGCATCGCGGGGCTTACCGGATCGATCACCGACGAGGGACTTGACCCTGCAGCACTCGAGGCCTGGCTGGCCGGCCAAAACTCCGGCACGATCAATGCTCTGCCGGCCGGAGATCTTGAGGCTCTCGGCAATGTCATTATCCAAGCTCAGCCTTCGTATTGCGGCAATGGCGGACAATTCGAGGGAACGGAAGTGTGCACCGACTTGAATCAAGCTGTAAACAGTGGCGATCCCTTGCAAATCGCAAAAGATCTCCTAAACCAATTGAAAAATTAATTCGGGCGCGCACCACGGACGGGCCTCAGAAGATAAAAAAAAACCGGCAGAGACGCCGGTTTTTTTATTTTTCACTCTCTCAAGAAGCTTAAACGCTTCGGATTGAGTAATATTCTGTAAACAGGTTCGAAGAGAATTGGAATGGAATGTACTCGAGACCTGGAACCGATTTGATGGTGCCAATCGCTTTACCAGACGTATCTGCCTTAGCTAAGTAGTCAGGCATTTCCATGCGAGGAGATTCCTTCGCCTTTAGTACAACTTGGTGATTGTAAGACGCTTCTTTCAAAGCAATTTTATCACCCACGCGAAGAACGACAGAGCTCACGCGAACTTTTTTATCGTTCACTAAAACATGTCCATGAGCCACGAGCTGACGTGCAGACATGATGCTAGGTGCGAGACCTAAGCGGAAAACAACGTTGTCTAAACGAAGCTCCAGACGACCCGCCAACTGGTTAATCCAGCTTTTAGAAGCATCACCACGTTGTGCATCACGGATAAAACGACGAAGTTGTTTTTCGCGAAGTCCGTAATGGAACATGACCTTTTGTTTTTCTTCTAATTGAAGTGCGTAGTTCGAAAATTTCTTTCTTTTGTTTCCGTGTTGTCCCGGAGGATATGGGCGACGCTCAAGGGCTCCTGGTTTACCAAGTCCAGGAAGTTCGACTCCAAGTCGACGTTGAATGCGAAATCTAGCGCGTCTTTTTTCAGTTTTAGCCATAGGTCTTTTACCTCTAAATAAAAATAGGTTTTAACAAAATAAGAAGGGAACATATCCCATGATTCTGGGAAGCTGTCACCCCTAAATGCTTAAAAATAATGAAATTTTACTAGAGAAATTAGGCCCCCAGGTGAGGGACCTTTTTATGGATCAAAAACAACCCTAGAAATTGAGGGTCATCGTAAGCATATATACCCGATTTTCCTTAGCTTTTGACGATGTTCCCACCTCTTCGCCATAGGTGGCTAAATCGAGCTTAAAATACGACAGTTGCCCGGTAAAACCCGCCGTCCAATACCCTTGGTTCAGACCCGCGCGCCACCCGCCACGCCACCAGGAGGCCATTTTCCATAAAAATTCGGCCCCCACATGGATTCCTTTTTTCGGGGTCCAATTGGGATGCCCGACATTTCTGACATCGACCGCCATGCGGCTTGTCCAGACCCACCACTCCGGTAACGCAAAGGCTGTCCCGAAATCAAAACGACGCCGTAACTTTTCCGGATCTCCCGTTTTACTTTTATCGTACAATCCCATGTTGGTGACAGGGCCCATGTCTAAAACGTTTTGTACGACCACACCAAAAGTGGGTTGAAGAACGCTCAATATCCCGTCCTCGTATTCCGGCATGTACCACATCCATCCCAAATCCGCATCAACAAACAAGCCCTCGTTGCTATTTTCGGCTTCGAGCACTTTGTCGTTTTGAATGGCTGCAATCGAAATAATTTTGTCGAGATGAGCGCGATAAATCGCTTTGGCAGTCACACCGATATCCATTCGTCCGTACTCCACGTGGGGAATATTCCAAGCGCGCGCGAAAGCCAATGTGCTATCTTGATAGGCCACTAAATTGAGTGCCGGCCCCACCGCCTGATTTAATTCCACATCGACCGAGACATCCGCTGGAACAAAAGCGATGGACCATTTAGGACGTGCCCATGTCCAGCCGAGCGACGGACCTCTCAAATTATAATGGTTCCCGTAGTTGGCTTCGATAACGTTGGCAATGGCGTTAGCGTCGCTTCCGGCATTATCAATATCTTTAGCAAGCTTCTGGATATCAGGATTAACTCCTAAGCGAAGATAAAAATCCATTTCGCCTTTTTTAACTTGTGGCAGACCTGCGGGATTAAAAAACATAGCGTAGGCATCGTCGGCCATAGCGACGTGCGCGTTCCCCATCCCCTGAGCACGAGTGGTTACAAACTGATTGTGCACAGGATACATCACAGCTTCACCGGCAAAAGCGGTTCGAACAATGAAGTACATCATCGCAATAATAATAAAACCATAACGAATCATTCAGACCATCCCCTAGAATTTGGCGCGTCCATATTTTGATAAGACAGCGAGCTCACTATATATTTCCCTAAACATCTATGATTATAATAAAAGAATGTGGAGACAACTTGTAATTCTAGGACTATGCCTTTGTTCCAGTTTTGAAATGGCACTTGCCAAGCCGCCAACGACCAAAACCTATGTGGTCCCCTCACCTAAAGACGACGACAAACAGACTCCGTCTTACGATATAAAAGACGAAACTTCCTTAAACACGACAAATCTCGAACTCTCACCCAAAGATGCACCTCCACCCCATCCGTTTGCCTATCATCTCCCTCTTCGCCCCAGCGTCACCTTGTTATTAAGCCGCCACTACGGCTTTAAAGAGGAAGTCTCTGATGGTTGGCTCGGTGTTCACGTCGCCCCTTGGGTTCGACCCACGAGTCGAATTCAAATTGGAATTGACGCCAACAAGACCAAGGGCTTGCTACAAGTCGCTTACCACTATTTGCCGACACGAGATTACTCTCGTTTTTACGGAGGAGCTGGGGTGAGTATTTTAGTCGACCCTAAGGACGAGCTTCGACCACTTTTAAAAACAAAAAATTATTTTGCCTTTGGTGTGATCGGTTATGAACTTCAAGTGGCCGATCTCCATAGTCTTCGAGCAGAGTTCAGCTATCATTTAGGATTCGAAGATTCTCTGATCAAAGCAAGCGTAGGTTATACTTTTCTTTTATAGATGTGACCCACTGCTGAACTGACACCTTGAGATTTTCGAGTGTTGTTTCGTTGTTGATAACATCGTCAGCCCGCGAACGTTTGGTATCTATTGGAATTTGTGACTGGAGGCGGGCATGGGCTTGTTTCTCGGAGAGTGAATTCCGCTTCATCAATCGCTGAATCTGAACCAAGTCGCTCGCATACACGACCACGATCCGATCAAATTCCTTTTCCAATTTTTTCTCGAAGAGAAGAGGGATTTCATAAACAGCAATTTCGGTCCCCGCCTGTTTCATTTGCACTCGAAGGTCGGCCACATGGCGCTTTACAAAAGGGTGAATAATTCCTTCGAGAACTTCTCGCTGCTTTGGATTCTTAAAAACGATTTCCCCTAAAGCTTGTCGATCAATGGTGCGACCATCGCTCGACAAGATCCCTGGACCAAAGGTCTGGAGAATCATTTGGTAGGTGGAGGTTTTCGGGTCGAGGGCGAGATGTGCGATCTGATCGGCTTGTATCACCGGGATGCCAGCCTCTTGCAAAAGTTGACCGACTGTTGATTTTCCTGTCGCAATTCCGCCTGTTAATCCAATCCAAAGCATAAAATCCTTTTTGACAAAGACTAATGGCCAGGTCCAGGACTGTCGAGGAAATTCATAAAAACGACCGCAAACCTTAGAAAAATCTAAAAAATCAACGCACTTTGACCGATAGGGAAATTGAAACGTAAGTCAGCAAAGGGATTCAAGTTGGCAGAACAGCAGTTTGAAAAATTTGGTCATTACATTCTTTTAGAAAAACTCGCCTCGGGCGGGATGGCCGAAATTCATTTAGCAAAAAAAATTGCCGCCGAAGGTGTTCAAAAGTTCGTTGCAGTGAAGCGCATTCTCGCTGAGCACTCCACCTCTGCCGATTTCATTCGCATGTTCAAAGACGAAGCGAATATCGTGGTGAACCTAAAGCACGGAAATGTGGTTTCGATCTTCGACTACGGAATCGAAAATAAACAACCGTACTTGGTCATGGAACACATCGAAGGCAAAAACCTTCGCCAGATTCTCAATAAATTAAAATCTCTCAATAAGCGATTTTCACTGAGCCACGTGGTTTATATTTCGAAAATGATCGCGGCGGGTCTTGATCACGCACACCGCTGTATCGACGCGACCACCGGCCAATCCCTTAACATCATTCACCGAGATATGAGCCCGCAAAATACAATGATCAGCTACGAGGGCGAAATCAAGCTGATCGATTTTGGTATCGCTAAAGCGACAAGTCAGTCGGAAAACACCCGTGTCGGCCAACTCAAAGGAAAATTCGGCTATATGAGTCCTGAGCAGGTGGATGGACTCGACGTCGATTCGCGCACAGATATTTTTGCGTTAGGGATTATGATCTGGGAAATGTTAAGCGAACAGCGCCTGTTCCTTACAAATAACGAGATGTCGACACTTCGTAAAGTTCGCGAGTGTAAAATTCCAAGCCTCCGCGAAATGGATCCCAATATTCCGGTTGAATTAGAAAAAATAGTTTATAAAGCTTTGTCTCGCAACAAAAGCCAACGTTATCAAACAGCAGCAGAACTTCAGAAGGACCTTCAGAGCTTTTTAAATCGCTACAACCCTGATTTTTCGAGCCAAGACTTTGCGGAGTTTATAAAGGATGCCTACTCCGAGGAAATTTTAGAGGCCCGTAAAAAGCAAGTCGTCTACTCTAAGATAGATAATATTATTCTCGAGAACAAAAATAAACTGACTGATGCTTTTACGCAATCATTCACCTACTCTTACAACGAGGCCGACAAAGTGAGCTTTGTCGATCTCTCTTTAAAGAAGGCGGATGATGAAAAATCTTTATCGATGAACGTGACGAATCCCATGGTTCGCGTACCGGCGCCCTCGCGCACGATTCGCAACGACGGTCATACAAAAAGTACAAATACACAGGTTCGACACACAACGATGCAACGGGAATCGAATTCGTCTCCAATTTTTTCGGTGATCGGTTTTTTAGCCATTGCACTCGCTATAGTGGTGGGGGGCTTTGCTCTTCTTAATGAGACGAAGCCACAAATGGTTGCAGGTCAGTGTTTGACTTTAAAAACCATGGGATTACCTCTCTCTTGCTTCGAGGAGTCTCAGACTCGTTTGAGTTCAACCACTCCTAAATTAAAGATTACTAGTGACCCGGATGGGGCTTGGATTTTTATCGATGGAAAATCCACCGGTCAACGGACCCCGGCAGATGTTGAAGTGGGTGCTAAAAACTTCGTCCTCGCGGTGACGATGCCGGGTTACAAAGCCATCAGCCAACGCTATGACTCGTTCCCGGTGAACAACAATGTTCACTTTAAATTAGCGTCCACGCCCACAGGTTGGGTCGTCGTTCGCGTGGTCCTTGGGGAAGTTTTCTACAATGGCCAGAAAATTCAGAATAACTCCCGCGTCCCGCTAGAGGCGGACAAACCGGCCGTCTTTAAAGCGGTCAACCCCCTCACGAACGCCAAAGAAGAAAAAGTCATCACCGTCAAAGCCAACGAAAACAAAGAAGTCGTCTTCTCCCCCCGCTAATCGTCCGGAAGGTACGCCGATACTTTTTGAGAACCTGCGCGTTAAACTGACGCGCAGGTTCTCAAAAAGTATCGGCGTACCTTCCGGACGATTTGTGATAGTTTTGGAGGATGGAAACTTTATTTTCTTTAAAGAATAATTCGCCCTTTTCTGCAATCCCCTTCGACAAAATTCAGCTCCAAGATTTTTCCGAATGGATAAAAACGGGGATCGCAGAAGTTCAAAAACGCATGGACGCCATCGCCTCGAATCCTGAAAAGCCGACGTTTAAAAATACGATCGAAGCGATGGAGTTTTCTGGGCTCGAGCTCGATCGCGCCACCACCTGCTTCTTTAATCTTTTGCACGCTTGCAGCGATCCCGCCCTCGATGCCCAGTCCAACGAGATTTCGGCGCGCTTGGCCGAACACGGAAATAATATTTTGCTCAATGATAAGATCTTCGCGCGAGTGAAAGCTGTTCATGACGCCAATGAGGAGCTCACCGTCGAGCAGCGCTCTCTCCTCGACAAGTACTACCAGGATTTTACTCGGAACGGCGCCCTTCTTTCAACAGAAGACAAAGCTCGGCTCCGGGAACTCGATAAAGAGTTAGCCCAAATGACGCCGCAATTTGGCCAGAATGTTCTTAAGGCCACCAACGCTTTTAAACTCATAATTACCGACGAAAAAGATTTAGCCGGTCTCCCCGATTCCGCCAAGCAGGCGGCGAAAGAAACTGCGGAAGAGGCCGGGCAGAAGAATGCGTGGATTTTTAGTCTCCAAGCTCCAAGCTATGTTCCGTTCATGACTTACTGCGATCGCCGTGAGTTGCGACAGCAGATGTGGATCGCTTACAACCAGCGTTCATATTTGCCGGGAGAAAACTCAAATCGTGAACTGTGTGAACGTATTGTCCTGCAGCGGGCCCGCCGCGCCGAACTTTTAGGTTTTGGCTCGCATGCCGACTTTGTCCTTAGCCGTCGTATGGCGAAGTCTCCACAGGCCGTCACGCAATTCCTCAAAGACTTAGTCAACCCCTCCATGGCCGCCGCTCGCAAAGAGATGGAAACTCTCAAAGATTTCCATAAAAAAATGGGTGGCGATGGAAATATCATGCCTTGGGATTTTGCTTATCTTTCCGAGAAACTTAAAACTTCGCTCTATGATTTTAATGAGGAGGACTTGCGTCCGTACTTTTCGTTAGAGGCGACCATTCACGGAATTTTCACTCACGCAAAAAAGCTTTTCAATTTGGATTTTAAAGCTCTAACGAACCTTCCCGTCTATCATCCGGATGTGACGGTTTACGAAGTCAGCGATCAAAATGGATTTGTCGGCCTCCTTTACTTTGATGTTTTCCCTCGCGCCAATAAACGTGGTGGGGCTTGGATGACGACATTTTTAGATCAAGGCTCTGACGGAAAACAAAAGTATCGCCCTCACGTCAGTATTGTTTGTAACTTCACAAAGCCGACGAAAGACGCTCCATCGCTTTTAACTCTCAACGAAGTTCAGACGCTGTTTCATGAATTCGGTCACGCGCTACACGCCTTACTTTCCGACGGGCACTATCCATCAATTTCTGGCACCAATGTCCTCTGGGATTTTGTCGAGTTGCCGTCGCAAATCATGGAGAACTGGGCGCTGGAGAAAGAAACGTTAGATTCTTTTGCCAAGCACTACAAAACCGGCGAGCTGCTCCCCTCCGATCTCTACGAAAAAATGAAAGCAAGTCGCAACTTTAATGCCGGCACCGGAAGTCTTCGCCAAGTGGGATTTAGTCTCGTTGATCTTGCATGGCACTCCACTCCCTCAGGACAAGTGCCGAAGGTGGATGTCATCGAGGACGAAATTCTAAAACCGATGAGTTTACTCCCGCGGATTCCAGACACGAACTTCTCAGTCACGTTTTCCCACATTTTTGCCGGAGGATATTCAGCAGGCTACTATAGCTACAAATGGGCAGAGGTCCTCGACGCCGACGCCTTCGAGTATTTTAAGGAAAAGGGAATCTACAGCAAAGAAGTGGCCGACCTGTTTAAAAAACATATTTTGAGCCAAGGCGGAAAAGAAGATCCAGCGGTCCTCTACAAACGCTTCCGCGGCCGAGAACCCGATCCCAAATCCCTCCTCCGAAGATCCGGCCTCCTCTAAAAAGTCCGAAAGAATCCGAAAGGTACGCCGATACTTTTTGAGAACCTCCGCGTTAAACTGACGCGGAGGTTCTCAAAAAGTATCGGCGCACCTTTCGGACTTTGCCATTTTCGTGGAGGGCTTATATGATTTGCAGGATGTCGAAACAGATTAAAAATGTGGCAATTATTTACCGCGATCAAACTCCAAGAGCGCTTTTTGTCGCGAAGAATCTTTGTGAGTGGTTACAGAATAAAAACATTACGGTTTATTTTCAACCCGGCAAAGGTGGCGAGACGAAATGCCAAGAATTGGCCTCGAAAGACACCATCAAACAATTAGATTTGATCGTTGTCCTCGGCGGCGATGGAACCTATCTCGAGGCGGTTCGTTTTATCGGTGATCACCAGGCTCCTGTGCTCGGCGTGAATATGGGATCTCTCGGCTTCCTCACCGAAAATCGAGTGGACGAACTGTACGAAGTGATGGAAATGGCACTCACCAACCAACTTCAAGCCCAACCCATCAGTTTATTAAAAATGATTTTATGTAAAGGCAAAGAACAGTGCCAAGAATTCCTCGCCCTCAACGATGCGGTGATCGAACGCGGACAGAACACTCATTTATTAAATGTTGGAATTTACTGCGATGGCGTCTTAGTCGCTGAAACTAAGGCCGACGGAATGATCATCGCCAGCTCCACCGGATCCACTGCTTACAATCTCGCCGCCGGCGGACCCATTGTGCATCCGGATGTTCACGCCGTAGTGATCACTCCCATTTGTCCCCACAGTTTGACCACACGACCGATGCTTCTTCCTGATGACCGAGTGATTTCGGTTCGCGTTCTGGGTGAGGGAAATTCGGGCCGAGTTTCGATTGACGGACAATGGCGGTCTGATATCGACGACAGCTACGAAATTCAGATCCAAAGACACACTCTGCAACATTACGCTCTTCGCCGCAGCCACCATAACTTCTTCTCCATCCTGCGTGAAAAGCTTCGCTTTGGAGAGCGCAACTAAACTCAACGAGCCTTTGGGGGGTTACCTTATGCTCATGGAACTTAAAGTTAAAGACTTTGCGATCATTGACCAGATTCATCTTCAATTTGGCAAAGGTCTTAATATTATCTCTGGAGAAACAGGCGCTGGTAAATCCATTCTGGTCCGCTCGCTCGGTCTTTTGATGGGCGGAAAATCCAACGCGGAAGATATTCGCCAGCAGTCCGAAGCCGCCATCGTCGAAGGTTTATTTGATCTCACCGATCGCGAGGATATCAAAGGCGCGCTGGAACAGTTTGGCATTAGTAACGACGATGATGAACTGATTGTTCGACGGATTTTTACTCGAGATGGAAAAAATAAAGTTTATCTTAATGGCCACTTGAGTTCTCTGGCGGATTTGAAAAATATCGTGGCTCCGATGGTCGAGGTCACCGGCCGGACGGCTCCCCTGATCGAAGTTACAAGTCAGAGTGAAAATAAAAATTTAATGTCTTCGGCCTACCATCTGGATCTTCTCGACCAATATTGCGACTGCTTACCTCTACGAAAAAAAGTCACGGAACTTTTCGGTCGCTATCAAGAAATCGAAGATACAATGACCGAACTTAAAAACTCGGCGCCGACGCGGAGCCAGCGAATTGATTTTATCAAATACCAAATGAACGAGATCACCGCCTTGGATCTCGATCCAGAAAAAGATGCGGCCCTCGAGGACACGATCAAACAACTTAAAAATCGCCATGTTCTTTCGAACTTCTACCAGCAAACAACAGAGTCGTTGGACGGAGACGTTTCGTCTCAGCTGGGACGCATTTTGCAGTCCTATCAGGCTCTCAAGTTTAAGCCGGAAGCACTGGAAAAAGTGATGGATATCATTGAAGAGGCACGGAAACTGATCCAAGAGGCCTCGTTTCAGATCTCTTCGAGCAGCACCAACGGAGATGAACAAAGCTTGGATTCCATGGAGTCTCGACTTTCTGATATTCGCAAACTCCAAAAGAAATTCGGACCGTCCATCGCCGACGTCATGAATTCTCAAGAGTCTTTACAAACCGAGCTGGAAGAGTTGGAAACGGCCGATGAGCGTTTAGCTCAGCTGGAGTTAGAGCAGAAAGCCGTCATGGCCGAGCTTAAACCGCTCGCGCAAAAACTCAGTCAAAAGCGGGCCGCCAGTTCAGAAACATTGATCAAAAAAGTGAACTCCCAACTTACCGATCTCAACATGAAGGGCGTGTTGTTCGGCGTGCAGATGGAAAAGCTTCCGGAAGTCACTGCCAATGGGATCGATCGGGTCGTGTTCACCGTCAGAAACGGCGCTCAGGGCGAAGATCGCCCCCTTCACAAAACCGCCAGTGGTGGAGAATTAAGTCGTATACTTCTCTCGCTCAAGTTAGCCGTTGGTAAAATCGATATGCCTCGCAGTTATCTCTTTGATGAAGTGGATACCGGCGTGAGCGGTCCTACCGCACAGAAGGTCGGCAAGAAACTCAAGAGCATTGGCAAAGGCCAGCAGGTGATCTGCATCACTCACCTTCCTCAAGTGGCATCATTTGGGGATCAGCATTACCTCATCGCCAAAAAGAGCGCCAAGGGAACCTTAGTGACGAACGTGACGGAACTCAGTGGTGCGGAACGCGTGGAAGAAATTGCGCGTTTGATTTCGGGTGAGACCGTGAGCTCGACCAGCCGAGCTCACGCGAAACAACTGCTTCAGGATGCCCGTTAGTTTTTCTTAACGGGCTGATCAACAACTTCGAGCCTTATATTTAACTTGGCTTGGCAAGCCAGAGCTTCTTCAGCCACATGGACAGGGTACATGTCTGCCGCTTGATCTTTTTTAGGATCTGCAAAGTATTTCGCTTCGGCGAGCTTTCCCTGATCGATACAATTTTTAACTTGAGCCACAACCGCTGCACGTTTTTCACTGGGCGTCCAGGTGCCACCCTCCGCAGGTAAAGCATTTGGGTAAATCTGAGCTTCGCGGACCGCGAACATATCGTCTTCGGTCGCATCAGGCTTAATAGGAATCGCGATGTCGGGGAAAATTCCTGTAATCTGGTTCGTTGTCCCACCGGGCTGATAGAAATAATTCGTCGTGCGGAAAAAGAGAATCGTTTGGTTGGAGATCGCCAGCGGTGAGGCCGATTGAACTGAACCTTTTCCAAAGCTCTGCTCGCCGATCACAAGAGCGCGATCATAATCGCGCAAAGCACCACCCACAAGTTCCGAAGCACTTGCAGAACCGCGATTTAAAAGAACTACGACCGGAAGGTCGGTCACTTTTTCTACCAAGGACGTGTTCATTGGATTCTTTTCGAACTGTTTTGTGATTAGATTTTTTGTAATCACAATTTCTTTCTTTCCTAAGAATATGCCGCCGATACAAACTGCGAGACCCAACTCGCCTCCAGGATTGCTTCGCATATCGAGAACAATACCTTTGGCGCCTTCGACTTCCTTCTCCATGACACTTGAACGTATTTTATCGCAAAGATCTTTACCTGCAAATTGTCGGAATCGAATGTGAGCTATCTTTTGACCAAAGCTTTCGACCATTCGTGATCTTACACCTTCGAGCTTTACTTTCGCCCGAACGAGCTTGATCTCCATCGTCTGCCCATCCCGAGAGATGGTGAGCTTTACCTCTGTGCCATCAGGTCCTCGAATGTTGCTCACCACGTCCGGCTTTAAATCAGTCACTGGGATATCATTCACGTGCGTAACGATGTCGTTGGCTTTTAAACGACCATCTTTTTCCGCGGGGCCACCGGGAATGATGCCCATCACCTCATTTGTTTTTCCGTTAAACTCCATGCCAATCCCAGAGATATTCTGGTCCGCAGACTCTCTTTTATCTGCGAACTCTTGAGTGGGAGCAATTCGACCGTGAGCATCGACCGCAGTGACAACATAGGCATTAAACGCTTGGGCCAGTACAAAGTTTTGCTTTTTTCCTTCGACTTGCTTTTGAAAATCTTTAAAAACCTTGTCCATAACTTCGGCGAAATCAATTTTATTGGGGCTACTGAAAAGTTCTTCATGAGCTTTTTTGATCTTTAGACGTAAACCATCTCGAGCTTCCCATCGAGAACGAAACGAGAGCTTAGTATCTTCTTCGGGTCTTGCAACAAACTGATAGATACCCACTTCATTGAGTTGCTCTTGAAGCGCACCGGCCTCGAAATCGCTGTCTTTACTGTAGGCCACGGGAACCATAATCTTCTGCATCGATTTTGCGAGAATATTGATGATTTCAAAACAGCCACTAAACGTTTCCAATTTCTGGTAACACGCCGAAGGTTTGCCTCGTGTGAACATGGGTCCAAAATTTTGCTGGAGAAGAGGCATAAGTATCGTCCCTTCCCAGTACTCTTCCATGGTTTTTTCTGTTTGAGAAAAACCGCTGAGCGATACGAGTAAAACAGAAACGGCGACGACGATTTTGGAAGATAATGATTGCACCAAAAACCCCTTTTTAGAATTAGTCCCAAATGACCGGGGTCAGGTTTAGTGCTTTTGAGAGATTTTTCCCATTTTTTTGTGAGAGGAGTGAAGTTATTACAGGAGTTTAGATCTGCTCCCAGGTCCACTTATTGTCTTTGAATTGCAGGATCACCGGCTGATCATCCCAGCTTCCTAAATTAAAACTGATTTTGTTTTTGAAGGCGAACTCATCACGTAAGTGCACGTGACCAGTAATGATTACGTCAAACGGCTTTTCGCGGGAGACGCGCTGGGCGTGCTCGTGAATGATTGTGCGGATGCGGTGTTCGTCGCGTAAACGATCTGTGTAGTTGCGGCTTTTGGCGCTCGCCCACTCCCCGATCTTGTAAACGATTTTCCCGGGCAGATTCATGATGAGGAGCCGAACGAGCGGGGTTCTTAGCAGCCATCGCAGGAATAAATAACCCCTGTCTTTGGGATCCATCTCATCCCCGTGCTCAACACGTACGGTGATATCATCAAATTTAAATATGGCCGGCCCATGATAAACCGTCGCACCGATTTCTTTTTCCCAAAATTTTTGAAGGTGCAGATCATGATTTCCCTCGAAATAATGAACTCGTCCTCCTCGAATAATGAATCGTTTGAGTGAATCGGCGAGAGGCCGGAATTTTTCGATGAAGTACTCGTGATTCCCCAACCAAAGATCAAAGATGTCGCCCACCAAAAATAGTTCGGTGGTTGGAGGTTGATTCTCCAACAAAACAAAAAAGCGCAGAAGTTTCTGCGCTTTTTCCTCTTTCATATTCCGGATATGAATATCCGATACAAAGTAAATCGTTTCCACAGATTAGTTTGGTCCAGGGGACTCCTCGCTCCGCTGTTTACGACGGAGGTAGGTAGGTACGTCAAGATTCGACTGGTCAAATGGAGAACTGAGGTCCACGTTTTGGCGCTGTTGAGCGCTGTGATCCATGGGCATTTCCATTGTTAGTTGTTCCGCAGGTCCTTCTTTTTGGCGAAGGGCTTGCTCGCGATACGCTTTAGCTTTTGCCAGTAAAATATCCCTGGGAGATCCTTTAACTTCAGGCTGTTCCATGGGTGCTGCCTGCTGTTGCGGGATTTGTGGCTGTTGAACTTGTGGAAGTTCTTCAACCTGAAAAGTAGGAGCGGATGTCATCGGAGCTGGCATTTCTACCGGCGTCTCAACAACGGGAGCTGCGGCTTGAAGCGGAGGAATCGGGGGCATCTGCGGCGGGTAAGTCGCTGGAGCTTGAGGTTGAGTGTAGTAGTGATTCTGATGAATCGGCTGCTGCATCGGATTGTACGCCTGAGGCTGAGGAGCTGGAGGCGCAAAATGTTGCGGCTGCTGAAGAGGAGCGCTGGAGTACTGAGGTGTTGGCGCGCTTAAGTGCTGATGCGGAGCCGGTTGCTGATAAGAATACAACGGAGGCGGCGGAGCCATCTTTAATACTTCAGCTCCAAATCCTGTTGCAATCACGGTCACGCGAACTTCTTCGCCCATGCTCTCGTCGATCACTGCACCAAAGATGATTTCTGCATCCTCGTGAGC
>JAIEOS010000152.1 GCA_019750295.1 Bdellovibrionales bacterium
ACTTTGCGCATGAGTCCTTATCGACGTTTACGGCAAAAAAGAACATCAACTTTGGTCCAGCTTGTCGCGTCTCTTCTCATCTCTAAAGGAGCTGGAACCGAAGAGTGAGATATGAAGGTTGAGTCGTTTCAAGATATCCTCAGAGAAAAAATGGAGAACATTCTCGAACCCGAGGCTCGATCGTCGGAAAATCATCAAGAGACGCTTTCCGAAGAGATCCTCCTTCCATTTTTTACCGCACCGCTCATCAACCCCCCTCGACTTAACGCCTCACTCAAAGCCTATCCTCTGCAAAAAAAGAAGACGGAAGTCGCTACCCCTGTCGCCGCTGTGCCATCCGTGAAAACATCAGAGCCCGTCATTCTAAAATCGGATTTGAGCGAAGATGGAAAGATGAAGTGGTTTCTTTTTGAGCGCATGGTCGGTCAGGATTTTCCTACTGAAATTACCCGTTCTCGGGCCATGGGGGCATTTCGGAAATTTCTCAAACAAAACCATCCCGACCTCGCTCAAAAAAAATCCGATTTTAACTTCGCAACTTTTGTTAAAATTAAAAATGAATTTATCGCCATTCTTGAGCAACAAGATCCTCGCAGATCAAAATCGCAAAGCTAATTTCCACTCCACAATATTTTAGACTCGTTTTCCTTAATCGCGCCTCGGGGAATATTGACCCTAATTTAAAGACAGTATTCCACACTAACGGCCTGTACAAAGTATCATTAGCGCGTATTTTTCATCTCAGACTAGGAACGCGTTTTGTATATGGAGTTAAGTAGATGAACAAGTGGTGCAACCCACTGAACTAACCCATCTCAACAAGGAGAAGTTTATGGAAATGAAAAATCAAGAAACACAGTTTACACCGAAAGAAGAACAGTCCGAAACACTTCGTCACAAAGTGGGCGATGTGATCGAACGCGCTGGCGAAAATTTATCAGAGGCTGGAGCTGAGAAGCTCGGTCGAGCCGTTTATCGCGCCGGCAATAAAATCGAACATTCCGGTGAAGAAAAAAATAAATAAGCACTTAGATTTTATTTATAATTAAAAGAGCCAAACCTCACCGTTTGGCTCTTTTTTTGTCATTTTACTTTCAGTAACTCTTTTCCCTTGCGATTCGCGCTCTTTTCGTCAAAAACGGTGGGATGATTACTCGCAGATATTTTATTTACGTGCACATGGCACTGGCCGCATTCTTTCTCCCGTACCTATTGCTGATGCCATTTTCGGGAACCTGGCATTTGCTTAAGCTTTCGGAAGATCAAACAAAATCCGAGGCCTTCAAGATCACGGGAGTGGTTCCCTCAGATCCTCTCGCCAAGGAAATCTTTTTCCGCGAAGAATTTAAAAAGCAAAATATCGACTACTCCTTCGAATACGTTAAGGACAATGGGAAAGATTTTACATTTCGGCCAACGTCGAGAGTGTATTACACCGCCACCGTGGATGGAGATTCGATTCTATTCACGAAGGTCAATCCGGGACTCTCCCGGCGATTGATGGAAATCCATAAGGGACACGGACCATGGTTCATTCGAACTCTAGAGATCGCCTTTGGTGTCGCGCTAATCTTAGTGACCCTATCGGGATTGTGGCTCGCATTCACCGTTCAGAATTATCGCAACATCATGCTCGGAAGCTTTGCCTTGGGTGCGATCGTCATTGTTTGGGCTCTTCTTTAGAAGGAACCCAACATACGGCTTACTATATGAAAATGATCTTCAAAGAAATGATCTTCCATCTTGGATAAATCTAAAACCGGAACCCATCTGCATTCCGCTGCATCGTCATTCGCTTTGACGGTCAATAATCGATCCCCTTTGAGCTGATAGCAGTGCACGTGCGTGATGGTGCGACCTCGAACAGACCTTAATGGATGATCGAAGGTCTCCACTTTCACTAAACTTTTTTCGATATCTTCTTTTGAAATATCAATCTGAGTTTCCTCGTACAGCTCACGAATCGCCGACTCGTTTAATCGCTCATGGGATTCTAAAAATCCACCGGGTAAGGC
>JAIEOS010000153.1 GCA_019750295.1 Bdellovibrionales bacterium
GATATGTACATGATTAAAAAGACCATTACGAGAGCCCTCAGAGATCAAGTATTAAGTGCAGTGATGCCATCTCTTCCAAAGAAGATGGTCAGTCATTATGTGGGGCAAGTGGCTTACGGACAGTGGCCGCGACCCCTTTCGCAGTTGTCGGTAAAGGCCTTTGCGCAACTCGTGGGGATCAACACGGAAGAGGCCGAAAAGCCTTTAAGTGAATACAAAAATATTGGCGAATTTTTTTCACGAAAACTTAAAAAAGGCGCGCGCCCGATTCAAGGCGAGCGGGTCCATCCTTGTGATAGCCGTATTACACAAAATGGAAAGATCGTTTCGGGCGTTCTCATTCAAGCCAAGGGAATTAAATATACTTTAGACGAATTTTTACCACAGTCGCCTTGGGTCGGAAACATGGAAGGCGGGAACTTTACCACTTACTATTTGAGTCCGAAGGACTACCACCGTGTGCATTCCCCGGTGAAGGGGGAGATCCATTGGATGAAGTACTTCCCAGGAGAGCTTTGGCCGGTGAACATTTGGAGTTTGCGAAACATTCCAGGAGTTCTGGCGATCAATGAGCGCGTGGCGATGGGGATCGAAACGGCACAGGGCAAAATGATTCTGACGATGGTCGGCGCCACCAATGTGGGAAGCATGAGTTTTAGTTTTGATAAGTCGGTCGTCACCAATGAATACCCCTTTAAAAATCGTCGTCTTCAGATTGATTATCCGTCCCCGATTTCGGTGAACACAGGAGATGAGCTCGGCACCTTCAATTTAGGAAGCACCGTCGTATTGCTCACAGAGTCCACTTTGAACTGGCCCCTTCAAGATCCCAAGCGCGTAAAGATGGGCGAATCCCTTTAGCGCCAATCCTCGACCATGGTGGGTATCTCATTGTCGCATATTTAGAATTTTTTGTCCCTGACCGATGAGAACTCTGAGTTATTAAGGAGTTCGCTATGAAGATATTTTTGGCTATTTTGACCGGCATTATTTTTGTGGGATGTTCTTCTTCGTCGAGTCAGCGTTCTCCTGCGAGCCGAGCGGGTCGCCCTTATTCGGAGCCCAAAACAATGAATCGTCATTCTATGGACACTGAGTCCTTATTCCAAGCCTGTCTTCGCGAATGGCCGGAGCTTTACTGTCGCAACAGAATGGGCCGATAGTCCGCGCTGAAATCCTGCTAAAATTTGACTTTAAAAGTAATCCCGAGCACTATTCCAGGCGATGAGTGCTGTGTCCCGCAACTTACAGTGGTTTCTATTAGGTTTTGTTTCGGCGTTGGGCTGTTTGGTCCTCGTCGTTTGCGCGATCTTCTATTTCTTTTCTCCTTTGGTCAAATTTGACGAATCCACAGGCACTGTTTCGCTCTTGGGCGGGGCCATGGATATCGAGGCCAAAACGATGATCACAGAGCTGTCGAAGGATAGCTCCTTTGTTTTTGGCGCGATCGAAGGGGTGAGCGAAATGAGCGAGGCCACCGAGACTCTGCAGATTAAATTTAGCTCCGGCGAAATTCACGTGGATTACAATCGGACGACGGAATTGAATTGGGACTGTGATGGAGCTGGTAAGGGAGCGCAGATTATCGGAGACGAAAATAAAAAAACTCTCACTTTAGATTTGCGGGGTGCCTTCGTGGATTGTGACATCTCCGTTCCTCATAAAGCCCTCGAAATTTACGGCCAAAGCGGCAAAATCGATGTCGAAAACATTGAGACTGAACTTGATGTAAGTTTGGCAAGTGGCGAAGTTAACTTAGGATTACTCCAGTCCCTAAAGTATAAAATGGATCTCAGTGTCGGTGACGGGGATGTGAATAGTGAAATCGAAGCTTTCAAAAGTGGAGATGGGATTCCGCTCTCTGTGGACATGA
>JAIEOS010000154.1 GCA_019750295.1 Bdellovibrionales bacterium
TACCTCATTATTTCTCCTAAAAAATCACGCAGGAAATAATGGCGGCAATTTGCATTGCGTTTGGACTTAGGTGGACCATGGCATTGTGAAACCAGTTAGCTTCCTTAAAAAAAGGGCAGCCAAATAACTTGCTATAAGTATTGGCCAATACAACATATCGATTTTTTAGAGAAATTTAGAGTTTAGCTCCGCAATTGTCAGCTCAAAGTTCAATAGACCCGAGAGAATTACCAAATAATTATTTGAGTTTAGTTCAATAAAAAATCGCCTAGGCTATCGGAAAAAAAAAGAAAGGGCCTGGATTGAACCAAGCCCCTCGTTAAGACTATTTCTTTTTCAAGTTGATGAAGTAAAAAACACCACCGACAACGATGAGGACTGCGAAAAATCCGAGAATTGGAAGCATATGTTCAATTTCACCGCCCGGCCCGTGTGAATGGCCTTTTTCCTCGGCCCAAGAAAGCACCGGAAACGAAATCAGTGCAGCTAGAATATTTTTCATTATTTAAGCTCTCCTGTTGTATTCGTTCTAAAAATTGATCCATCCTCTAAAAAGTAAAGATAGACTTTATTTTTTGAACTGTCGTTTTCTTTTTCATCAATGAGGGCGACCACCCAGGCTTTTATTGTTTTTGATCCTTTAGTAAATTCTTTTACAACAGCACTTTCAATTTTTGCAGTTTCCCACTTTGCATCTATCTTTTTCCAATTTGCCAATTCCTTCACCCCAGCTGGGACTGCAGCTTTTATCTGTTCTTCGCTGCAAATCTTCGGCTCACACTTTGCCACTTTCTTCGGGTGAAAGTGTCCTCCAGTCGCGAAAGCTGAGGTAGAAATAAATATCGAGAGTACAAGTATAACTTTCTTCATTTTTTGCTCCTTCCACATGTCGTGGATGTCGTTGTTAAATTATTGGAAGCTTTCTAGCTCTTCGGTCTTCATGTCTAGGTGAATATGGCTGTGATCATCCTGATTCAAAGGGAATTCGTCAGACGATGTCTGATGCCAGTACCCATGGAACTGCATGAAGAACAAAAATATTCCCCCGGCAATTAAAGAAATGTTGGCTGCGTAAGCGAACTTAGCCCAGCCCGCTGCCTTCCTAAATCCACTTAGAAAAACCATCATGGCAACAAGGGCCGCAATCTGTCCAACTTCGACGCCAACATTGAATGACAATATACGGAATAGCATTCCAACGTTGTCATCTCCCAGCGGTAGTTGCTGAAGCCTTGTCGATAAACCAAACCCATGAAGAAGGCCGAAAAGAAAGACCATCTTCAGAAGCGAAGGTGGTTCCCAATCAAAAACTTTCTTAAAGCCATTAATATTTTCAAAGCCCTTGTACATCACGCTCACTGCTATAATTGCATCAATAATGTAGTAGTTCGCTGTGATTTTAAAGAAAGTTGCAAATATAAGTGTAATGCAATGGCCGACTGTAAAGACACTGATGAATTTCACAATGTCTTTAAAGGTCGTTAGAAAAAATATGACACCAAAAATAAACAGTAAATGATCATATCCAGTTAACATATGAGTCGCGCCGAGCCACATGTACTTTACATATCCACCATTTAACATGGCTTGCTTGTCCGCTTCTGAAATTCCATGCGCCAAAGACATGGCTGGAATCAGCATTGAAAAAGCAGTCACCATAAGAGAACTTAATAAAAAATTGAGTCGCTTCATTTTTTACCTCTGTAAGTTAGCGATTTATTAAGAAAAATGTCTGTGTCTAACAAGTCTAAGAGGCAATTGGAGGTCGAAAAATCTCGGAAATATATTCAAAATGAGAAGTTCTTATCGAATTTTTTTGAAACTTCAAAGTGTTGGGCACAGCAAGACTTTGAATCATTTTTGACGCCAATAAATCAATTTTTAAATGCTGACCATCAAAGTGCGAGTGAGGTTTTGCGTCCGAATGCGGCGAGTGGTGGTCAGGAAACCCGTCATCGTGGTCGTGTTCATGACTGTGCTCGGAGGATCCAAATAACGCCATTTTTAACAAATACAAATCGGAATGTTCGTGCTCATGAAGGAAGGATTCCATGGAATTTAATGGACTGGATTCGTTCAAATTCGCATAAAGCCCTTGTTGGCCAAATGTTAGAAAACTAAAAATGAGATAGATCGAGAACAGTTTCTTCATAAGTACTTGGAAATTTCTTTAAACTCTTTTAGATCGTTAGAGCTTAAATTTTCATTGGTTAAACAATGATCGATATGGTCGTGAATGATAGCTTTCTTAGCCTCAATGAGCGCCTTAACGACGGCATGAAGCTGCATCGAGATATCCACACATTTTTTATTTTCGACCATCATAGCGATGACTTTATTTAAATGTCCCGAAGCACGCTGCAATCGCCTTTTCACATCGTCGTGGCTAGAATGAATGTGTACTTTTGAATCTTTAAATTTTACAGCAGGTTTAGTCTTTTTTTGAGATTGATCCTTGGAACCCATATTGATAGCATCCCCCCCTAAGGGATTTATGTCAATACCGTCCAGAATACTTTTAAGCCGTTTTTTAACTCGTTTTGGGGACCAAGCATGGGATTTTGCTATTCCCTTAGTCTTGATCTCAATCTTCCCCGGTCAGTTGCAAAATGTGGCGGGGTATTATTTGATTTCCAAAATCGCTCAATTTTTCCTGAATCCAATTATTATTCGCTGGATTGATCACTTGCCAAGAAAACAAATTTACAGACTTGGTATTGGATCGCAAACATTCGCAGTCGCATTGACTTGGCTTTTGATCGAACAATTTTATGGTTTACTCGGATCGGCGAAAGGTACGCCATTTTGGATTATTTATATGTCGTTGGGGCTCATCGGAATCATCGGCTCGTTGGGATCTACTTTAATGGAAATCAGTGTTGGCTATGACCTTGCTGCTGACATGGTTCCAAAAAATGACCTTGCCATTTTTAATAGCCGCATGAAGCGAATTGATTTGTTTACTGAAGTCACAGCACCTATCTTTGCCGGTGCTGTGATGTTGCTACCTAGCACTTACTTTTTTAATATTGGATTCACTATCGTCGCGATCCTAAATGTATGCACATTTTTACCTGAATATTTACTGTTGTCTTCGATCAAGGGTCTTGTGGATTTCACAAAGCCTAAAGGACAACCACTGTATGTGAACCCTTTCCAGGAGTTTAAAGCCGGGATCGCAGACTTTAAAGATTTGAATTTTATGGTGCCCATGATGGCGTATTCCTTTTTGTGGTTGTCTGTACTGAGCCCGCACGGGGTCTTGCTCTCCGGTTTTTTGAAAGATGGAAGTCAGTTATCGGAATTTCAAATTTCGATTTTTAGAGGCTTTGGTGCTTTCGTGGGGATGATTCCGACATTTCTTTATCCTATTGTTCATAAAAAAATGGGGCTGATTAATACATCAAAAATATTCTTGGGATTTCAAGCCATTTGCGTGTTGTTAGCAGCATTATTTTTTGAGTCAAATCTAACGGGATCTATCTATATTTTCTTAAGTTTAGTTTTGTTATCCAGAATCGGGCTTTATGGATTTTCGATCGGTGAATCGGAAGCAAGACAACTTTACATTCCCGCTGCGTCCCGTGGCCGTATTAATGGCGTTGGTGTTTCCCTAACAAGCTTTGCCACATTAATTTTATTTGGAACAGGCACTATACTTCCAACATCAAATGACTTTTCCATTCTAGTCTGGATTTCTTCAATTTCGGTGCTGATCGGTTTTTTAATACTGCTGAAGTGGCAACCGAAAGCTTAAGACACCTTGTCCAGCGGAGGCGGAGTCAGACAGTTGCGGAAACAATTCCTAAAACTTCACTAGAAATCGAACCGTGATATTGTTTAGATTTCAATCAGCACGTCAAACAAAGACATGCCTCGCTAGTTCTAATATTTTGAATTTATTAACGATCTAGTTTTAGATAGTGACGAGCTGTTGATTCAACGGCCATTGGAATAAATCTTTCGGCATAGAGAGGCCAGGTCTAGACCAAAAGTTCGCTCGACCGAGCTTTGTTTCGAACTCGCTATGGGGATTCAATAAAATTTTCAGAAGAATGTTTGTAATTTCATAGCGTTGATTGAGTCTAGATATTTTAGAGTTCGCTTTGAACATAAACGTCTGCATCAACAAAAAGTCCATCAGAAAATAGAAAAAAATCTACCAACTTTGAGAGACCACTGAATAGTCTCGACGAATGTTTAACAAATTTCCGGACTAGACTAGCTCGACGCTTTAGGTTCTGTGCTGAAAGCATTTAGTCCATTAGCCACTGCTTAATTGACAGCTATCCCTTGGAGACATGGAATTATTTCCTTTAAATCAATAAGGGCCCACTGGAAGGAATTTTTTTTAAGGAGTAAATTCTCGATTATGGCGCTCGCTTAAATGAAATTTGAGTTTCTTCTAAGTTAGATTTACCATATTTATGAATGAGTAAAGACCCAGATTTTAAAATGACATTTGTAAAAGTGCTAAAAGCAGCTCCAAGGGAAGCGATGGTAAAAGACCCCATTTGGGTTCTTGTTCATGTTTCAAAAGTCGCTTTGCATTTAAACGGCGAAGTTTTCCCTCATGCTGAGCATTTAGCAAAATCAGACGCTTTAACCAATAACTGCTTAACTCTGAACGCTGATTTTGATGAAAAAAAATTTATAGATAAACACAACACGAATGGTTTTACTCTGAAATAGTACGCGAGCAATACCAGGGAATATTGCTCGTTCCTGAAAGGATTAAAATTGATTACTTTGGATCAGGTTTGCAAAGAGCTACAGAAATACCCAAAAATTGAACAAGCAGTCGGTTTACTCAAGTTTAGGTCTAAAGCTTCGGTCAAGTATGGCCAATCGTGGTCTTTTGATATGAAAGAAAATGGACCGCCTTGTGATTTATTTCAAGCTTTGGCACTTTCAACGATGTGGCAATGGCAGCAATCTGGAAATGCAGCCACCCCCGAAGGTATACTGATAACTGTTAACGAAATTCTGAACTCAATCAATTTAAGCCAGAAAGAAGTTTCTAGTTTTGGTTCGAAACTTTTAAATTTTGGAACATCTTCACTTTGGGATACCTTTTCGGAATTAGGCTTATTATTCCATCTTAAGAAAGCAATGCCAGATACAAAAATAGAAGTTGAGTTGAAGTTGCCTGGCAGCGATAAAGATGCAGATATCGTCATAATGAATAATTCTGGCGAACCGATGCTTTTTGGTGACGTCTATACGCCACAACGTCGAGAAAACTTTTTCATTGATGAAGGAAATGTTCGTGCTTGGATAGCAAACAAGTACAATTCAAAGTTTAAGAATTTTTGCAATGAAAATCCAAATGTGAACGTCACACTATTTGTCTCAGCAATTCTGAATGAGTCAGTCTACTTAATGAGTCCCGAAAAAATCATCAAGAACAAAACCCACTCGTTGGCCCAAGGAAACTTAACAGATAAGAACGGTTTGATTCTAGCATCCATTTTCTCATTTAGGTGCCCTGACACGACCACTAAACTCTTAGTTTTTGATCCGATTTGTAAGTATGAAAATTTATTGGAATAGAGTTCTATTGATGTTTCTTGGCTAACTAAAAAGAACGAATTTTTACTATAATGTGTCCGAAGTTCGGATCTTGCTAAAGGATTTCGACTCTGAAGCTGCGCTCGACAAATTGCCTAAAAAGCGATATATTTAACAGGTAACTTTTAGGGAGCACTTTTGCCATTAGTCGACAATCCACAAGTTAAACAACGTTTACAAAATCTTATGCCAGGCTTGAACTTCGAAGGATCGCCTAAGGCTTCAGGACAGCGTTTGGTTTATTTTGTGAATTTTGACCAAACAGTTGATGCTGAAAAGGCATCTTGGGGAAGTTGCGTACTGAAAGCCATGCTTGCGCCCTCAACGGATTCAATTGCAAGATTTCAAAGAGAGATTCGAGTTCTTAATGAAATTCAAAGCGACTCATATCCAAAGCATCTTTATAATAATTTCTTTTCTGAAGATCCCGAGACAGAAGATACACTTATTCCACCGTGGTTTATAACTGTCGAGCAAAGAGTTAGCGGTTCTCCACTACGTTCAATTTTGCTAAACCCTCTTGCAGAGGCACGCGTGGTTAAAATTGCTTTGGATCTGATTGGTGCATTGGAGCACTTGTGGAGGGGCAATAAAGAATATGTCCACAGGGATCTAAGCCCTGAAAATGTTCTTGTCGACTCCGATGATAAAATTAGAATCATTGACTTGGGCCTCATTCGTGAAGCTGGTGAAATTGGCTATACACTAGATGCACACGAGTTTGGGCCGTGCAATCCCAAATATTGTAGTCCAGAGCAATCTATAAATGATAAAAGCAATATTACCTATAAGAGCGATTTTTTCGTTCTAGGAATTTTAATATATGAAATGCTAACTGGCCGCCATCCTTTTTGGACAGATGAAATAAAAGTGAGAGATCAAATCTTCAATGCAATTCGAAATAGTCCGCCGCATGAAATCCCAGTCACTGTTTCGTGCTCGCCAAAAATGAAAGAAATCATAACTAAACTAACTAATAAGAAGCCGTATGAAAGATATCGCAGGCCAGAAGATCTTAAGTCGGATTTAAATACTATAGGAGGCCAACATGGCTAAAATTTACCACCAATGTGGCCATAATTATAATTGGAATGTAGACTCATTCGCATCTGGTGTTGGAAGCGGACTAATTTTAAGCCCTGTTAACCAAAAGTATACAAACATCGAAGCGATGGACTCGGCACTGAAAACTAAGTGTCTTTTCGACCCTCAGTTCTATTTGCCAAGTTCGCAAAAAAAGAATTTTTTGGATTATCCCTTTTTTCCAGAAACAATAAGTGGAACAGATGGCTTTTCGACTATTGATTTTTCACAGCTAGCCGAAGAGTCTGCGAGTCTTTGTCTAGATTTTCAAGTGACTAATAATTTTGAAAGTGTCGTTATCCCCGCAAGATTTTTTGATCAAATGATTACTGACTGGGTAGAACAGCAAGAGTTATTTCTTCGACCCTTCTTAGCTCAAATTGAAAAACGAAAAATTCAAAAAACAGTTTTGCAAACATTGCCGATTACCCAACACATGATCAATGATGCTGGTTTTAGGACGAAAATTTTAAATTGGGTTACAAGTTTTCCAAGAGTTGATGGCATTTATCTTTTGGTAAATGTCGTGGAAGATTCTAAGCAACTGCTTGATGGAAACTATCTGTTCAATTTAATGACCTTTATTCAAAGTTGTAAAAACGCTAATTTGAAAATTACTGTCGGCTACACAAATGCCGAGGCACTTTGTTTATCGTTAATTGACGGTGTTGATTTCACGATTGGGGCGTTTGAGAATACCAGAAGATTTTCAGATGGAAGATTCGTGGATTCTGAAGAAGAAAAAAGAGGTCCTAAAGCACGAATTTATATGCCAGGTTTGGTCACTTGGATACAGTTCAACCATGCTAAGGAGATTAAAGAATCAAGTTCAGCAATTTGGGATAACATCCACGTTAATACTAAGTATGCTGATGAGGCGTTCGCACTTACAAAGGAACCGACCTTCAATCAGGCACCGCTTTATAAGCACTACTTCTCGGTTTTTACTCAACAATTCAATGAACTCACGTCACTAGAATTAAAAAATAGATTTGCGAAACTGAGGGATACACTTAAAAAAGCACAAGATTTATATGTTCAAATTGAAGACTTGCCAGTGGATCTCGACAGACATGCAAAAGGCCAACACATCGAGGGTTGGTTAGATTGCATAAATAAGTATTATCGAGAATTTATAAAATAGGATTCTGATAATCCTCTAGCGGCTATCGAATTTGCGAACCAATATGAGGAAATGTGTTTTGGTTCAGATTTCCTTGGTGAGTTTAGTACTTCAAAATTACCAATTGAATCTGCAATTGCTAAACCGATATTAAATTTCTCAAACTGAGCAATGTTTTTATTTACATTATTCTTTGAAGAAGCATCTAGCACAACCCAAGACGTGTGTGAGAAATCTTGATATCGAATAGCTTGAGATAAGGCCCTTTTCCAGTCTTTGAGTTTACATTCAATACTTGTTATCTGGTTTGCTACTGGAACAATTTCATTTGCTACTTTAAATTTTCCGTTTTTAAGTCTTCTGATAAATCCCACGGATTCCAAATCTCTAATCACCTTTTTTGAGTAAGCAGTAGTACAGCCCCCGAGCTTAACTAATTCAGAAACATCAAAGGATTTTCGACCTATTAGAACAAAAATATACGCCCAACCTGGGTTAACTTGAGCCAGATGGAGTCTGCGCTCCCAACTTGAGGGTAAATCTAAAAAAACTAAATCGGCTATCCCATGCGTGGAAACAAATTCTTTAATAACGGCAATTTTTTTAGATGGTTTTGCAAAAATATAATTATAACCACAAGACTTTACAGTCTCTACGAGGTCCAGCTCTCTGCCGAACCGACTAGATGTGGGTGGGAATTTGTCAGTTCTATTTTGCATTTATATTTAAAGCGTAACGTTACGACATTTCTCCGTCAATCTGCGTTATGCCAAGCTAGTCAAATAGGCCCATTTAGATCAATTTCGGAATTGAGCTGTGCGTTCGACTGTCGTTCAGATTTTGCCAGAACATTGTATACAGTCTTGATGTGCCACAAGGCACCTACCTTCCTGGTTGGGATCTTTTCGAGGTTTAGCTGGGCTACTATTTGTCGAAAAGAACATCCTTTTTCTCTTAAGGAGATAATGTATGAAATCGCTTTTACTTCTGTCTCTTCAACTGTTTTACTTCCATCGATAATGACGGTACCAAACTTTGTATTCATGGTTGATCTTGTGGAATCTTGAGGCTTGAGTGGGATTCTTAGATACAAAAGATGCCGCCGAACAGTCTTCCAGGTGGAAACTGTTTCGGCAGCGATTTCCTGCAAACTAAGCCCTTCTTCAAGGTACTTCTGGCGGAGGAAATCCTCATTTTTTAGTGACTTTATAGGGGCTAGTTGCGTTATATTAGATATAGAAGCTAGAGGAAACCTGGTTCGCTTCCGATGGGCGGGACTGAGCCACTTAATTATCGGATGTTACCGAAGAATTCTGCTACTCATTCCATCGAATTATCATCGTCGTCCACGAATGAAGTCAAACTTCATCCTTGGAGTGGTGAAAGGGTATTCTTTGCTACGAAACACTCTAAGGAAAAAGTTCTAGCTCCTCTTCTGGGGAAGTTAGGGCTGCATTGTTGTGTCGCCAACGTCGATACCGATGTTTTCGGAACTTTTAGTGGTGAGGTGGGTCGTGTCGGAGGAGTTCGCGAAACTTTGCGACGTAAGACCTCTGCTGCGGCCGAACTCTATCCCAACGCGAGATTTTTCCTTTCCAGCGAAGGAAGTTTTGGTCCACACCCTTTTATTGGATTTTTGCAGAGCGACCATGAGGCTCTTCTCTTTGTCGATACAAAACTCAACACAGAAATCTATGTGGAAGAGATCAGTACGGAAACAAATCACTCACACCTTGAGTTTCAAAGCGGGGATGATCTTCACAAATTCCTCCATCAGATTGGATTTCCTGAGCACGGAGTGATCATAAAACCAAAAGGTCGAAACGATGTGGTTTTTAAGGATCTTCGGACCTTGCAAGCTGTAGAGCAAGCAATCTCCGAGGCGTTTTTGCTGACGAATGAATCCAAGGTGATCTTGATGACAGATATGCGGGCACACCTCAACCCGACTCGCATGAAGGTCATTGAAAAAGTGGGCTTAAAATTAATCGAAACGCTCAACTCCTTTTGCCCCGACTGTTGTTCGCCAGGATTCGCCATACGTGACGGCATTCCCGGACTCCCTTGTGAAGACTGCGGAGAACCGAGTCCTATCTCCAAAGAAGTCCTATGGACTTGTATTCAGTGTGTATATACGGAACAAAAAGAAAGGCCCGATGGAGTTGTTTCTATTCCGGCCGCTGAATGCGATTACTGTAACCCTTAATTGACGTCGGCCACCTGTCGCCATCCCAACCACATTCACCAAAGGCTTAGCTCTGGGGACATTCTTTAAAGGAAAGCTCAACAGCACGGGCCAATTCGCCCTCGACTTGATCGGCGTGGACGAGTTTGAAGGTGTGGGCATATTTTGACTTCGAAACAGGAGCCACTTTATGAAACGTGGGCCATTGTTTTTTATCTGTAAGAAAAACGACAACCTCTAAATAAGATTTCTTAGGCCTTACGAAAAAGAAACACGTTTTTTTAGAAAACATAATGGCTTTGCCTGAGGCGTACACTCTTTGTTCGCCGAGGCTTAACGAAAACTTTTTAATTTTTTTCCAGGCGTCTCGCAGGTCCTCTTCTAAATGCTGAGTGAGTGCGGCTTCCGTTGTTTTCCAACTCTCAGGATCCGATTTGGGCGTAGAGACTTTTCTCTTTTTTTTCTTCACCTCTCGATCTTATCGCCATTGGTTGGATTTGTCATCGTCGTCGAGGATATCAGATTCGCGACTGGTTCATCTCTAAAAACGATCCACGGTCCGCTTGCCCTAAATTGTTCACAAGAATATCGAGCTCACCCCGTTCTAAAACTCGTTGATATAATAGTTCTCTTCCCATGGGAGTGGAAAGATCCGCAGCAACCCACGAGATCTTAGGAGACGAAATTTCGGCAGAGGCTTTTTCCAGTTTTATTTTCGATCTAGAAGTAATGAGGACTTCGGCTCCCAGCTCAATAAATTCTTTAGCGATGGCAAAACCTATTCCCTCACTCCCTCCAGTGACTAAAACCATTTTTCCATCTAAACGCCAGTTCTTTGATGGAGTCATAAACTAAGCCTCGCTCGCAAACGCCGCTTCGATAGGAGTCGGGTTTAAATGGTCGAGGTAATTACTAATTGTCTTTAGAGCGATGCCCACTAATATTTCCATCATTGTGACCTCGTTATATCCAGCATTCGACAGCTTGGCTTTAGCCGCTTCAGACGCATGTCCTCTCTCAGCAACGACCTCACGGGTAAAATCAACGAGGGCCTTGAGTTTCGAATCTTTTAAGGATTGATTCGTGCGCACCGCCTGAACTACTTCAGGGTCTACCTTCATCATATTCTTTAGAATAGTGGAATGGGCAGCTATACAGTAGCGACACTTGTTCTCAACCGATGTCGTCAGTAGAATTAACTGCTGCTCTTTGGCTGTTAAAGACGATTTTGACCATGCGGCATCTAGCCCCATATATCCATTGAGTACGGCCGGCGAATGAGCGAATGTTGCCATTAAATTTGGAATAAAACCAAAACCTTTCTGAATCGCTTGTAATGTCTCTTTAGAGCCAGCAGGTGCGGTTTCAAATGTGAGCGGTTTTAATGTGTTCATGATTTCTCCTAGTTTTAAGGCCCCAACGTGGGGCGATTTATATACTTTACGGAATTCCAATTTTTTTCGGTAGATGTTGAAAAGTGATAACATTTATGCGATTTTGGCATATATGGACGTTATAGAAGCGATTAGGATTTTTCGAAGAGTGGCGCAAAAAGAATCTTTCTCCCAGGTGGCTGCCGAGTTCAAAGTCACTCAACCTACGATCAGTAAGTCGGTCGCTAGTTTGGAACAGTATCTGGGCGTCACCCTATTTCGTAGATCCACGAGGGGCTTAAGCCTGACATCTGAGGGTCAAAAGCTGCTCCAGGACAGCAGTCCGCTGATCGAGCAAATCGACGCAATGCTGTCCTCCGTAAAAAATGAGAAACAGCACCTCAAAGGACAATTGAGGATTACGGCCTCTCTCGCCTTCGCGCGGTTAATTTTAGCGCCTCTTTTTAATAAATTTTCAGAGAACCACCCGCAACTCCAATTTCATTTCCAGTTGAGCGACGGCTATGTCGATCTTGTTGAGAATAATATCGATCTTGCCATACGAATCGGGAACTTGGCAGATAGCGGCCTAAAGGCCATCAAAGTAGGAATGTCCCGACGCAGTTTCTATGCATCCAAATCTTACTTAAAGAAAAATGGAATCCCCAAACGCATCGATGACTTAAGACAACACAAACTTTTATTTTATACGTGGCTCTCGGATAGACCCACCTTGCCCTTGATCGACGAGCACAAAAAACCCATCTCGTTTCGGTTTGAACCCTACCTGCAATCCGATGGGTCAGATCTTATTCGAGAATCTATTCTCGAGGGTGTAGGTATTGCGCTTTTACCCACCTGGATGATGATTCATCACGAGTCTCTGAGAATCGAATCACTTCAAAAATTTGTCACGGCAGCTTCGCCAATATATGTGCTAAGTTCGGGTAGCCAGGAACTCAATGCGAAACAAAAGGCTTTTAGCGAATATCTAAAATCCGCTTTTCAAAAAATAAAGGCCCTTAGCCTCTCGCCTTAAAGCATCCGGTGAACTCACTAGATTTCCATTGAGAAGCTTTACGATTCATGGTTTTAATAAGCCCATATATGCAGTTTTGGATTATTTATGCGAGTCTGATTTGCGCCGTCTACATGTGCGCTATAATCTGGATCATTCAGGCGATCCACTATCCCGTCTTTTCGATGATCGATACAAAACGCTTTCCGGAGTTTTGCGGAAAGCACACTTCGGCCATGGGGCTTTTGGTCGGTCCCGTAATGATTTTGGAGTTGGGGACTGCGGTGGCATTAGTCCTCATCCATGTCGACTATTTCTCGATCACCAACTTAATCATGAACGCTGGCTTGTGGCTGCTCACGTTTTTAGTGAGCGTTCCTTGGCACAATCGCTTGGCCGCGGGTTACGATGCTTACTGTATCGAACGTTTAGTGAGAACCAATTGGCCGCGAACGATCCTTTGGACGGTAAAAGCTGTTTTAATGATTTACTGGTTCGCTCAGGTTAGTCGGTAGGGGTTTCTCGATTTTTAAGAATCAAATTTTTAAAAGTGCTCTCAAAATCGGCGAGCATTTTTCCCGCTTCCGAACCGTCAAAGAGGCGATGGTCGAAGGTCACGCCCATCTGAACCACTTGTCGAGCGCAAACGGTCTCGTTGACGATCATCGGTTTCATTTGAATTTTACCGACGGAAATCATTAAACTGGATCGCGTGATGGGAATCAAAGGTAACAAAGCGTTACTAATTCCTAGAGACCCCACATTGGAAACAATAATAGATCCAAACGGCCGGTGAGGTAAAAATCGTAAGCCCAGTCGGGTGTTAAATTCGTAGATCAAAATTTCGTAAGTTTTTAAAAAGAATCGCATTAAGGATCGGGGAACATATTTGATCAACTTGAGCATGGGACCCAGGTGGGGATCGCGAAAACTTCGAATATCCGAGACCTGAAAATTAATTTTTTCTCGAATCAGACTCTCACTCATTAAGTGCACGTCATCCAAGTTGAGCGCCGAAAGATCAAACCGTCCCGCCACAGGAATATTCACCATGACGGTAATCTTTTTATCAACCCTTTGATAAATTCGTCCCCATTTTATGATGGAGTAAAGCGCGGGATGATTCTCCATGGTCACCCCGAGCGCCTTTACAATCATGGGTAGAAGCATTCCTTTCGATTTTACGTCGGTCACGTCGAGATCGACAATTCCGTAAACCGAGGGGTCTCCGTGAGAGGACCACAGAGACAGAGCTACATGCCGGAAAACCGAGGAGCGCTTTCGATTCACACAGAGCCTTCGGTCACTTCGAATTCAAATGTTTTCTCGGTGAGTACCGAATTTAAAATCATGCAATTGGTTTTGGTGCGCTCAAGAATTCGCAGGGCGTTGTCTTTTTGGATGACTCCGCTCAATTGAACTTTTAAATGAAATCGGGCCATAAAGACCTGACCTTTTTCATTGCGATCAACTTCCAATCGCGAAGCCAGACGGAAATCGCTAAATTGAAGCCGAGATTTCTCGGCGAACACTTTGAAAGTTGCCGCAAAACAATTTTGCAAAGCCATGTTGTAAAGATCCTCGGGACTAAATCCATTCCCTGGGCCATTAAACTC
>JAIEOS010000155.1 GCA_019750295.1 Bdellovibrionales bacterium
TTGGTTTGCCAATGCACCGTCGGAGAACGCTGCCATCGGGAGATGCTTTTGCTTATAGCTCAGAAAAAATATGGAGCACTGGTAGATCCAGTTTTCCATACTTATGCGCAGTTTGAGAAGAGAATCCCCTATCTCAATGATACGATAAGGTTGGGATAGATCACTTGATTTTCGAACAGAGGGAGAAATTGTGAAAGGACTTTTATTTATGGCTTTTATTGGAACCGTGGGTTGCGCGGTCAATTCCCCGCCGACGGAAAAAAGCATCCCTAAAACAGGAATCGCAAAAATAATGGAGAAGCCGCTCATCACAGGAGCCAGCGTGAGCGCTGGACATTTAGCCACAAGCCCCGGAAAAATTCTCGCACTCCGCCACACGTCTGCAAGTCAGATTAAGACGGTAGCCCAAGGTGGGCGCACCAGCTTAGATACCGTAGCTCGGTTAAGCGATAAAGACTTCGAGGACCGAACCGTGGTGATTGCGGTCGATGCTTTCTTTTGGGACTCATTTTCTCCCCAATCCGAAAAAAGCTTGGACGTTTTAAAGGGATTTATTGAACGTACCGCTAAGTTGGAGATTCCTTTAGTGCTGGGGGAGGTTCCTCTCCTCGCTCCGCAACGACAGAGAAGTGCTGGGGCCATCAACGCCGCAATTCATAACGCCTGCGAAAGAATCAAAAAATGCTTCGTTCTCCCGTTTGATGAAATCGTCAAACAGATTCTCCGCGACGGTTTTTTAGACGTCGATGGAAAACGCTATAAGCTGAATCAGCTCCTCCCGGATGGCTTGCACGTGAACGGCATCGCCAGCAATCATCTTGCCGATCGTATCGAAAGATTATTAACCACTCCCTAGACCACGAACCTCAGTTTTTTAAATAAAACTTTCGACTTTATGGAATTCCGAGGACTGGATCCCAGTGAAGAGGATACTCAAACGATCGTAGATAGCACTGTCAATCACTGGAGGCTTACTCTTCCTTGGGTGCCCCTGCTCCTTCCATTTCGTTTCGTCGGTCAGTATTCCATCGACCATAAAAAGCTGCGATTCTTTTCCCGATTTGTCGCGAATTCGAATTTTTGCGGAAAAAAGCTTCCACATCCTCTGAGCCCGCCAAACGGTGTGGGCTGCTCCGATAAACATCCGCTCGAATTTATCTGCGACGTCGCTCGCACTCAGCTCGTCTTCCGCAGCTTCGCATTCGCTCTCTAAGACCTCATCGGCCTGCATTTTCTTTTTCCTCCACAACCAAGTTCCGCAGGCCACCATGTCGCGAAGACTTAAAAAATCCTTTGGATCTATTGAGTGCCGCTCGCAGAACTCGCTCCAACCGGATTGAATCAGGGTGGGCTCTACAAAGTCGAAAAAGGGCTGGCCCCACTCGCCACTTTGCAGAAATCCCCAAACCATTTGGACCTGCTCTAGGCGCTCCATGCTTCTTATGGGACCGATACGATGAACCGAATCGTATTCGGTGGAGAGAGAAGTTAAATCTCGTGCCAAAAAGAAAATCGGCTTTCGACTCCCCCGCAAGGCGACGTTGTATCGAGGCTTAAGTTTTTTAATTTCATCACTTTCTAATAGAGCGGCCTCGAGAGGAGTCGCGCAAGTGGTCACTTGAATGTCCCAAACTTGAGCCATCATTTCTAACTTGCGACGATCCCGATGAGAGATTCCACGAAAGTAACTGTTCACGCGAGTTTTAAGGGAGGTCGCTTTCCCGACATAAAGAACGGTTCCATCCTGAGATAGCATTTTATAAACGCCAGGTTCATCCGGAAGTTTTAAGCGCTTGTCTCGTTCCATTCGGTACTGAAAACTTTCGGCCTTCTTTGCTTTGTCTTTTT